>NZ_CP039697.1:600000-757197 GCF_005145025.1 Novosphingobium sp. EMRT-2
GGCCACGAGCTGGACCTCGCTCTTGTTGTCGAAGGGCAGCAGCTTCACGGTCACGGCCTTGAAGTAGAACATCGAGCAGGCGACGAGGGTGGCCACGCCCACGCCGATCAGGAAGCGCTTGGCGCTTTGCGGCGTGGCGATGACGCGGGCGGCATAGCGCTTGTAGAGCGCGCCCAGCTTGCCCCCGTGTTCGTCCCCGTGCCCCTGCGACAGCGTCTGGCGCGCGAAGCGGATCATCAGCCAGGGCGCGATGATGACGGCGACGAAGAAGGAGAAGATCATCGCGGCGGAGGCGTTGATCGGGATTGGCGCCATGTACGGCCCCATCAGGCCCGACACGAACAGCATCGGCAAAAGCGCGGCAACGACGGTCAGCGTGGCGATGACCGTCGGGTTGCCGACTTCGGCGACTGCCTCGACCGCGGCGGTGATGCGGTCGCGGCCGTCGTGCATGCCCCAGTGCCGGGCGATGTTCTCGATCATGACGATCGCGTCGTCGACCAGAATCCCGATCGAGAAGATCAGGGCGAACAGGCTGACGCGGTTGATCGTGAAGCCCATCACGTTCGATGCGAACATGGTAAGCATGATCGTCGTGGGGATGACGATCGCCGTCACGCCGGCTTCGCGCCAACCGATCGCGAAGCCGATCAGGATGACGATCGATACCGTGGCCAGGGCGAGGTGGAAGATCAGCTCGTTGGCCTTTTCGTTGGCGGTTTCGCCGTAATTGCGCGTGACGGCGACATCGACGCCAGCCGGGATCAGCGTGCCCTTGAGCGTGTCGATGCGTTGCACCACCTGTTCGGACATGGTCACCGCGTTGGCGCCCGCCCGCTTGGCGACGGCAAGGCTGACGGCGGGCGCCATCGACCACGCGCCTTTCCCGTCCTTGGTCTCGGCTTTGGCCCAGCGCCAGGAACGGGCCTGGTCCTGCGTTGGCGCCTGTTCCACGCGCGCCACGTCGCCCAGCAGGACCGGCGCGCCCGTCGCCGAGCGGACGGTCAGCGCGGAAAGCTCCTGCGCATCGCGGAGCGTCTGCCCCGCCACGACCAGTGCGGCCGATCCGCCTTCGCGCACGGTGCCCGCGGGGAAGGCGCGGTTCGCCTGCGAGACGGCTTCGATCAGGTTGCCCAGAGGCACGCGATAGAGCGCCAGCCTGGCCGGATCGGGGATCACGCGCAGCGCCATGCGCTGCCCGCCGGTAATGAAGGTAAGGCCGACGTCATCGACCTTGGCGACCTCGGTCCTGAGCTTGCCGGCCAGTTCGGCCAGCGCCTGATCGTCCCATTGGCCGGCGGCGTCGGGCTTCGGCGTCAGGGTCAGCACGACGATGGGCACGTCGTTGATCCCGCGCACCGTCACTTGCGGCGCGGGAATGCCCACGGGAATGCGATCCTTGTTGGCCTCGATCTTCTCGTTGATGCGGATCGCGGCGTCTTCGGGATTGGAGCCGACGAGGAAGCGCGCCGTGACCATCACGCCGTTGTCCTGCGCCTGGGTATAGACGTGCTCCACGCCGTCCACGCTCTTGACGATCGTTTCCAGTGGCTTGGCCACCAGTTCCACGGCCTGCGAGGCCGATAGCCCCGGCGCCTGGACCATGATGTCGACCATCGGCACCTTGATCTGCGGCTCCTCTTCGCGCGGGATCGTGATCGTGGCGATGAGGCCGACGATGATCGCGGCAAGCAGGAACAGGGGGGTGAGCGGCGACTGGATCGTGGCACGCGTCAGCCTGCCGGAAATGCCCAGGTTCATTTGCGGTCGGCTCCCTTGCCCGTGTCCGCAACGATGGTGTCGCCCGGATTGGCGCCAGAAAGGATTTCGACCCTGTCCGCCTGTTCGGCGGGCGCGGTCTGGACGGGAACCTGGGTTGCGCTGCCGTCCTTGGCCAGAACGGTCAGGTAATCGATGCCATAGCGTGTGGTGACGAAACGGGCCGGGACGACCAGCGCCTTGCGCGTCCCGATCTCGACGCGCGCCGCCACGCGCCGCCCGATCAGGCTGTTGTCGATGCCCGGCATGTCGACGTCGGCCATCACCTTGCCGGCGTTGACCGACGGATAGACCTTGATCACCCGGCCTTCGCCCATGCCCGCCGCGGACACCCGCGATCCGGCATGGGCCTTGCCGGCGAGCGATTCGGGCATTTCGAGCCGGACGATCGTCGGCCCGGCGGTGATCACCGCGATCACCATGCCGGGGGCAACCGGCGCGCCGGCGGGCACGTCGGCGCGCAGCACCCGGCCAGCGGTCGGCGCGACGACCGTGCCTTGCCCCGCCACCGCGCCCACGGCGGCCTGCTGCGCTTGCGCGGCGCGGACTTGCGCCTGCGCCGCGCTGGCCGCGGCCTGCGCCTGATCGAGCCGGGCCTTGGCATAGACGCCGTTGTCGTGGAGGAACTTGACGCGCTGGAGGTCCGCCGCCGCCTGCGCCGCCTGCGCCTGCGCGGCCGCTGCCTGCGCGCCATAGGCGCCGGCCTGGAACCCTAGCTGGCTATCGACGATCCGGCCGATCGCCTGCCCTTTCGCCACCGTGTCGCCCGCCTTGACCGTCAGCGTGCTGAGGATGCCGGGGATGCGCGCCATCACCTGTGCCTGGTCGACCGTGGCGATTTCGGCGCTGACGTCCTGCCATGCCGTGGTGTCCTGCATGGCAAGGGTGAGGCGAGGGCCGGCGGGGGCCTTCGCCGTCTGCGTCGTCTCGCCGCTGTCGGCGCAGCCGGCGAGAGGCAGGCCGAGCGCCGTCGCCATGCCGATGGCGGCGAAAGCAAACAGATGTCCCCGCATGTCCCTGTTCGTTCCGAAACCGAAAACCATGGCGTGCGCCTTCCTCCAGCGGGCTGCGCGCGGCGTTGGGCGACAGCCTCAATACATTATCACTTGCTCATATCCTAAATACCTTATATAAGTCAAGAACGATACATAGAGCGCCTGGAGGGATCCGGTCGATCGGGGTGAGCGCCGCGAGGGTTCCAGGCCCGCCGCCGGCTTACGGGAGAATGAGCAATGTCGTTGCCGCAGATCATCGTTCTGGGTGCTGGACTTGGGGGCACCATCGCCGCCTATGAAATCCGCGATGCCGTGAAGGGCAAGGCGCAGGTCATGGTGGTCAACGACCAGGACGACTACTGGTTCGTGCCGTCGAACCCGTGGGTTGCGGTGCGGTGGCGCGAACCGGACGCGATCAAGGTGCATCTGCCGCCGATCATGGCCAGGAAAGGCATCGGGTTCACCTCCGTCGGAGCGCGTCGCGTCCACCCTGCCGAAAACCGCGTCGAGCTGAACGACGGAACCTCGCTGCTTTACGACTATCTTGTTATCGCGACCGGCCCCGAACTGGCGTTCGATGAAATCGAGGGCCTCGGCCCCGATGGCTTCACCCAGTCGGTCTGCCGCACCGACCACGCGGCCCACGCGGCCGACGCCTTCGACCGCTTCTGCGAAAACCCCCGGCCGATCGTGGTCGGCGCGGCGCAGGGCGCTTCCTGCTACGGCCCGGCTTACGAATTCGCCCTCATCCTCGATACCGAACTGCGCCGCCGCAAGATCCGCGATCAGGTGCCGATGACCTACGTCAGCCCGGAACCCTACGTCGGCCATCTCGGGCTCGACGGGGTGGGCGACACCAAGACGCTGCTGGAGAGCGAACTGCGCGATCGGCACATCAAGTGGATCACCAGCGCTCGCATCACCAAGGTGGAAGAGGGCACGATGCATGTGGAAGAGGTGGCGGACGACGGCTCGGTCAGGTCGGCTCATGCGCTGCCTTTCGGCTATTCGATGATCCTGCCGGCCTTTCGCGGCGTTGCCGCCGTGCAGGGGATCGAGGGGCTGACCAATCCGCGCGGCTTCATCCTTGCCGACAAGCACCAGCGTAATCCCACGTTCCGCAACGTCTATTCGCTGGGCGTATGCGTCGCGATTCCGCCCGTCGGCCCCACACCGGTGCCGGTGGGCGTGCCGAAGACCGGGTTCATGATCGAATCGATGGTCACTGCGATCGCGCGGAACCTTGCGCTCGAACTGGCTGGCAAGGAGCCGGTCGAGGAAGCGACCTGGAACGCCGTGTGCCTTGCCGACTTCGGCGATGGCGGGGTTGCCTTCGTCGCCCAGCCGCAGATTCCGCCGCGCAATCTCAACTGGTCGTCAAGCGGGAAGTGGGTGCACCTCGCCAAGATCGGGTTCGAGAAATACTTCCTGCACAAGGTCCGTCGCGGCACCAGCGAGCCGTTCTACGAAAAGCTGGCCATGCACGCGCTCGGCATCCGCAAGCTGCGTTTCAAATAAGGGAGAGGTGCGATGACGCTTGATTCAGCGGTTTTCCGTTTCGCCGGAGTGGTCGTGCTCGCCAGTCTTGCCCTGGCCCATTGGGTTCACCCCGGTTTCCTCTGGCTGACGGCCTTTGCCGGCGCGAACATGTTTCAGGCCAGCTTCACCGGCTTTTGCCCTGCGGCCATGATCTTCAAGAAGCTGGGGATCAGGCCCGGCAGCTCCTTCAACTGACGCAGGTGTGACATGCCTCGCCTGATGCCGCCCAGGTTGCTCTCCTCCCTGCCTTCGGCCCTATCCTTGCCGCTGTCCTGTCTGCTCTCCTGCGCCGTGGCCGTACCCCCAGCCATGGCGCAGGACCTCGCCGCCGCCATCGCCGATGCCCTCGCCAACGCACCCGTGCTGGCCGAGGCCAATGCGGGCGAGGCGGCGGCGAAAGCCCGGCTGGATCGGGCGCGGGCGGAAAGCAACCCGCTCCTGCGGGTCGAAGGATCCTATGGCGCGGGCCGGATCGACAACGGCGGCTTTTTCGGGATCACGGCGGACAATGTGAATCCGCTGGCACTGCAGGCCACGGCGGAACTGCCGCTCTATGCGGGTGGGCGGGTGTCGTCCGCCATCGATCAGGCGCGTGGCGGTGCGGCGATGGCGCACTTCGGCGCCGAACAGGCGCGGCTGCAGACCATCGTCACGGCTGTCGGCACCTATACCGAGGTGTTGACGGCCCGAAAGCTCGAGGCGCGCTATGGCCAGCTCGTCCAGGAACTGACGGAAACCGAGCGCCAGGCGGGGCTGCGCTTCCGGGCGGGCGAAATCGCGAGTTCGGACCTCGCCCAGACGCGGGCCAGGAAGGCCGAGGCCGATGCGGGTTTCGCGCAGGCGCAAGGCCGGCGGATGTCCGCGGAAGCGGCCTACCAGCGTCTTACCGGGAAACCGGCGGGCGATCTGGCGCCGCTTGCCGAGCCGCCGGCCGTGCCGCCGACGCTCGACGAAGCCATGGACATGGCCCGCGCATCCAATCCCGCACTGCACCAGGCGCAAGCGGGCGTCGATGTCGCGCGGGCCGGCACCCGTTCGGCGCGGGCCGATGGTATGCCGACGGTGGGCGCCTTTGCCGAAGCCGGGCATGTGCGAGACCAATTCTTCCCCGGCTACAAGGCCGATACGGTCGCCGTGGGCATCAGGGGACGCTGGACCCTGTGGGCGGGTGGGCGCGTATCGTCGCAGGTCCGCGCCGCCGATGCCGATCTCGACGCCAGCGAGGCGCGGTTGCGTCAGGCAGAACAGGCGCTCGAGGGCATGGTCATCGATGCGTGGCAGGGCCTGGCGACCGCGCGGCGCATGACGGAGGCTTCCCGGCTGCGCCGCGATGCGGCCACGGAAGCGCTGCGCGGGACGCAACTGGAAGCGCGCGTGGGCGCCAAGCCGCCGCTGGCTGTGCTCGACGCCGAACGCGAGGCCATCGAGGCCGAAGCCGCCCTTCTGCAGGCAGAAGGCATGCAGACCGTGGCGGCATGGCGGCTCAACGCCCTGACCGGGAATATCGCGCCATAGCTTGCCATCGGGCCGCGGCCTTCGGAATAGGGGCCGGCGGCATCCGTGGAATACCGCCGGCTTGCGGACATCAGGGCACGATCACGTAGTCGGGGTTGGCGACGGCGAACACGGCGTCGCGATCGGCTGCGGGCGGGTAGATCCACACGCGGTTGATCTCCTGCTTGATCGCCTTGGCCGCTTCACGCGTGATCCGCACCTGCCGGTCCCAGCCTTCGGTGTAGAGCGCGCCCCAGTCGCCCAGGTCGACGCAGGTCACGTACTTGGGCTGGCTGTAGGGATGCAGCGGCAGGCCGACCAGTTCGGCGGCGGCGTTGTGCCCCGCCACGCGCCCCAGGCTCAGCGCGTGCTGGCACGACATCGGGGCGACATTGCCGTCATCGTCCGTGCCGGCGTGCACCGTATCGCCCGTCACGAACACGCCCGGCGCGGCGGGTGCGCGCAGATAGGCATCGCCGACGACGCGGCCGATCGCGTCATGTTCGCCGGGGATCTGCGCGGCCAGCGGACTGGCGCGCATGCCCGCGGTCCACACGACGGTATTGGTCGCGATCCGTTCGCCGGAGGAGAGGACCACGGCGTCCGCCTCGATCGCGGTGACCCGCACGCCTGTCCGCGTTTCGACGCCGTTGAAGGCCAGCGCTTCGGCGAGATGGGGCTGCGCCTCGTCTCCCAGCGATCCGCCGGGGCGATCCGCCGTGTCGATCAGGATGACGCGGAAGTTCGCCTTGTCGCCCAGCGCGGCGCGCAGCCGGATCGGCATTTCCGTGGCCGCCTCGAAGCCGGTCAGCCCGCCGCCGGCGACGACGACGGTATTGCGCGCCTCCGTCTCGGGCTGGTCGGGCAGTGCCTTCAGATGCGCGTCCAGCGCGTGGGCGGTGGCGACCTGGTCGGTATCGAACGCATAGCGGTCAAGGCCGGGAACGTCCGGGCGGAACAGCTGGCTGCCAGCGGCGAGAACGAAGCGGTCATAGGCGATCGTCTCGCGTTCCCCGTCGCCTCGCGCCACGGTGATGGTGCGGCCATTGGCATCGATGGTCTCGACGCGGCCGGCAATGTGCCGTGCGCCCACGGCGGCGAGCAGCGCGCCGACGTCGGGATTCATGTTGTCGAGCACGGCTTCGTAGAGGCGCGGGCGGATGATGAGGGCGGGGGTGGGCGAGACGACGATCACCTCCACGTCCTGTTGCCTGCCGGCAAGCGAAATGGCGCGGCTGGCGGACAGGGCTGCCCAGACACCGGCAAATCCGGTTCCGGCGATCACGATCTTCTGGGTCATGGCATTTCTCCTTCTGTTGCTTTTTGCCGGGCGCGCTTCATCGTCCCGCAACGCCGCAGAGGGATGGCGTGCAGGCGCTTTCCCGGCGCGGCCCGGCAAAGGGGGCCGAGAAAAGACGTTCAGGTGGGGAAGGGGGAGGGCGCCGCGCGGGCGCGCCCGTTTAGTCCGGCACGTCGCGCGCCGGCCTGCCGCTCTTCGCGGTGCGGCCGGTCAGGCGTCCGTCGATCCAGGTGCTGACTTCGGAAAAGAATGCGGGTGGAGCCTTGCGGCCGAAGCGCCCGGCGACGGCGCTCAGCGTCTGCGCGGCCAGCGCATCGCGCATGGCCTTTTCCGCCTGCAGCATCACCGCATGGATCGCGCAGACGCCGTCCAATGCCCAGTCGGGCGCATCGCCGCCGAACACGGCGCAGCGGCCGCGCACTTCCTGGCAGTCGAACAGCGGCTTGGCGCCCTCGATGGCATCGACGATATCGAGAAAGGTGATCGCATCGGCCGGCCGCGCCAGCAGGTAGCCGCCGCGCACGCCTTCGCTGGCCTTCACGATCCCGGCCTTTTCCAGTTTCGGGAAGATCTTGGCGAGGAAGCTGGCGGAAACGCCCTGCAATTCGGCAAGATCGCGGCTGCTCATCGGCCGGTCTTCGTTGCCGACGAGCAGCAGCAGGCAATGGATGCCGTATTCGACGCTGGTGGTGATATGTGCCATGAACACGGACTTACCGAGTCCGTGTTCATGGGTCAAGTTAAAAAAAAAGACTAATATAGTCTGCGATATTCTTGCCAGCGTTCACGGCGCCAGATAGGCCTCCTTGCCGGCAATGATCGTGCGCAGCACGCGGGTCGCGTGGATCTGGTGCGGATCGATGGCGAAGATGTCGCGGTCGATCACCACGAGATCGGCTTGCCGCCCCGCTTCGATCGTGCCGATCCGGTCGCCCAGGCCGATTTGGCGCGCGGCGTTGGCGGTCATCAGGCGCAGGGCTTCGGCCACGCTCACCTTCTGGCCGGGGGCGAGCGTTTCGCCGCCGCCGCCCGGCGCTTCGCGCGTCACCAGAGTCTCGATCGCCAGCCACGGCGACATCGACGGCACCACTGGCCAGTCCGAACCGAGCACCACGCGGTCCCCGGCATCGATCGCGTCGCGGACCGGGGTGAAGCGGGCCATGCGGTCGGGGCCGACCGAGCGGATCACGTCGCGCACCGGCGGGCTGGGGAACCAGATGTAGGGCGAGAATTCGAAGGTAGCGGTCAAGGCGCGGGCGCGCTGGATATCGGCTGGCGTCACGAAATTGGCGTGGGCGATCTCGTGATGCGGGCCATAGGGGCCGTTGGCCTTGCGCGCCGCGGCCACCGCGTCGAGCGCGGCGCTGACCGAACCGTCGCCCGCCGCGTGGAGCTTCACGACCAGCCCTGCCGCATCGTAGCGCGCGACCTTTGCGCCGATCTCGCCCGGCGCGTAGAGCAGCGAACCCTTTGCCCGGGCCGCATCGCCGAACGCCGCCGCGTCGGCATAGGGTTCCAGCATCGCGGCCGTGTGCGAATCCGTGGGCACGCCATCGAGGATCATCTTGACGCAGCCCATTTCCAGACCCGGCCGGGCATAGCGATGGCGCTGGGCGATCAGTGCCTGGTCGCGGTCCCACATGCAGGCGCGCACGTGTTGCGCCAGTCCGCCCGCGTCGGCGAGCCGGGCATAGACGCGCGCGTTGGTGGTGGCGAGCAGCGCTTCCTCGTAGGCGGTAATGCCCTGCGCCAGCATCGCCTTGCTGGCTGTCCGCAGCGCTTCGACGCGATCGTCCTCGCTGGGGGCCGGCACTGTGTTGAGCAGCGCGATGGCGGCATTTTCGCGCAGCACGCCGGTCGGTTCGCCCTTGCCGTCGCGCTCGATCACGCCGCCCGCCGGGTTGGGCGTGGCGCGCGTGATCCCGGCGGCCTTTAGCGCCGCGGAATTGGCCCACACGCTGTGCAGGCTGATGTCGTGGAGCACGACCGGCGTCGTCGGCGCGACCGCATCGAGCAGGCGCTTGTGCGGCGGCGTCCTGCCCATGGAGGAGGCGTCCCACTGCCCGCCCGTGATCCAGGCGCCGGGGCGCGCCGCGCCCGCGCAGGCCTTGACCGTGCGCGTGATCGTGGCAGCGTCGGCCCCTTGCGGAAAGCGGCAGTCGCGGGCCTGCAACCCGGCGTCGACCGCGTGGACATGCATGTCGATCAGGCCGGGCAGCACCGTCATGCCCTTGAGATCGACGATCCGCGTTTCGCTGGCGCGATGCGCCTTGACCTCGCTTTCGCTCCCTACCGCGACGATCGTGCCCTGCGCGATGGCGATGTCGGTCTGCCAGCCGGCGGGCGTGGCGACATGGCCATGCGTGTAGATCACCTCGGCCGGAACCGGCGGTGCCGTGCCGATGGCGTCCTGGAACTGGGCCGAAGCCGGGCTGGCGATCACGGTGGCCAGCGCGATGGCGAGCGGAAGTCTGGACATGGGGCGGCGAATCCTTGTGGTCGGAGAATTTCAGGGGGGCGGACCGGCGGCGTGTGCCGCCGGCCGGCCATCAGAAGCGCGTGGTCATCTCGATGCCGTAGGTGCGCGGCGGCGCCCAGCGCACCAGCCGTTCGGCGAACGGCGCGAGGTAGAACGAGTAGTCGCGGTAGCGGTTGTCGAACAGGTTGCGGCCGAACAGGGCGATCGTCAGCCGGTCGCCGGCGAAGCTGTAGCCCAACCGCCCGTTGACCAGCACGTAGCCGGGCAGCCGGCCGTCGGGCGTGTTGGTCGCCTCGTAGTAGATGCCGCTCCGCCACGACAGGTCCAGCCGTCCGGTCAGGTGCCCGTCGCCAAGCGGTTGCGTCACTTGCGCGCCGGCGTTGAGCGAGAGCTTGGGCACGAACGGCAGGCGCTGCCCGGCGCAGTTCGTGGCCGGGGCACAGCCGGGGAAATCGGCATAAGTCGCGTCGGTATAGCCCGCGCCCGCGTTGAGTTCGAGCGCGCGCACCGGCCGGGCGGTGACTTCCACTTCGAAGCCCTTGATATGCGCTGCCGCCGCATTGCGGATCTGGAAGGCCGCGCCGACCAGCGCGGATACCTGCAGGTCCTTGTAGTCGGTGTAGAAGCCCGCCGCGTTGATGCGCAGCTTGTGGTCGAACAGATCGGACTTGATGCCCGCCTCGAACGACCACGCCTTTTCCGGGCCGAAGCTGATGTCGGTGCTGCCGACGATGTCCGGGTTGAAGCCGCCGCTCTTGAAGCCGCGCGCGGCGCTGACATAGAGGCGGGTGTCCGGCACGACTTCGTAGGACACGCTGGCGTTGCCCGAAAGGTTGCTGTCCTTGCGGTGCAGGCGCGCGGACAGGTTCGGCAGCGGCACGAACGAGGAATTGGTCTGGTCGAACACCAGATCCTTGCTCTCGGTGTTGATGCGCAGGCCGCCGCTGATCGTCAGGCCCGGCAGCGGCCGCCAGTTGGCGCTGGCGAACGCGGCATAGGCATTGGTCCTGAGGTTCGAGATGCTGGAGATCGCGCCGATGAAGGCGGCCGGTCCCGGCGGGCCGTTGACCGTGGTGGCGCGGTTGGCGTCGGCATCCTGGTGCAGGTAGTACAGGCCGATCAGGTAATCGATCTTGCCGCCCGTGGGCGAAGCCAGCCGCAGTTCCTGCGTGAACTGGCGGGCGCGGTCCTGAAAGTCGGACGTGGACAGCGGGATCGGGCGGGCGTCGTCATCGTCGATCAGGCGTGATCGATTGTCGCCATAGGCGCTGATCGAGGTGACCGTGAAGCCGCCGACGTGCCAGTCGAGGTTGAGGTTGGTGCTCCAGATCTCGCGGCTCTGCAGGCTGGGATGGTCCTGCGAGACGGTGTAAGGATCGGTGAAGTAGCCCGGCAGCCCGGCAAGACCGCCGGAAGTGTTGTCGGCCACCTGGCCCAGCAGCAGCCGGTCGGCCTGCTTGAGCCAGCTTCCCGAAAGCGCGACTTCCAGCGTCTCGGTCGGCTTCCACAGCAGGCCGCCGCGCAGCGACTTGCGGTTGAGGTTGTTGAGCTTCGACCCGTCGAACAGGTTGGTGATGTAGCCATCGCGCGTGGCGATGGAGCCGGCGATCTTCACGCCCAGCCGGTCGGTGACGATCGGCGCCGTGGCGAACAGGCTGGCCTCGATCGTGCCCAGGTTGCCAAAGGCGGTGCGCGTGTTGGCCTCGATGCCGTCAAGGCTCGGCTTGCGCGTGGTGATGTTGATCGCGCCCGCCGTGGTATTGCGCCCGAACAGCGTGCCCTGCGGCCCGCGCAGCACTTCCAGCGTGGCGATGTCGGGCAGTTCCTGGTCCGCCGCATTGGGGCGCACCGTCAGCACGCCGTCGACATAGACGCCAAGCCCGCTGTCGAAGCCGATGTTGCGCGTCTGCGAAACGATGCCGCGAATGCCCATCGCGCCGAGCACCGAACCGCCACCGTCTTGAGTAAGGTTGGGAACCGAGCCGACCAGGTCGCCCACGCGCGCCACGCCGCGCTGCTGCAGCGCCGCGCCGGTCAGCGCGGTGATCGAGATCGGCACGCTCTGCACATTTTCCTGCCGCTTGCGCGCGACGACGACAATGGTGTCGAGCGCGCCGCTATCCTGCGCGCCGGTCTCCGCCGGTTCGGCGGCAAGGGCGGGCGAGGCCGCGATTCCGGCTGCGCAGATGGCGAGCAGCGCCGCGCCGCGATGGGTTCCCCACATGATAAAGCTCCCTGTTGTGTGTTCGTTGATCGGGCGATGATGGGAACCGGCAATGGGCGCGGCATCGCCCATTTGCGGTACGCGCTGTGCAATTTCGGCAAGAATTGTCACAAAGGCGGACGCTAGGCCTTGCCATCGCCCGCCGCCGCCAACACCATGCCCCGTTGCCTTTGTCGGGGGTATGGCGATGCTCTGTTCCAATGTCCTGGGCGATCTGTACGGGGCCAGCATGGACCGTCCGCGCCTTGCCTCGGCGCTGGACCGGCTGCGCACGCAAACCGGCGCGCGCAGCGTCACGATCCACTGGTTCCACCGCACGCCCGACCGTCTGCGCCATCGCTGGCTGGCGACTTGCTCGGCGACCCCGGCGCCCGCCGGCGAACTCTCGCTGCTGGACGACCTCAATCCGCGCACCATCGTCGCGGTGAACCCCGTCCATGACGGCGTCTATATGCTGGAGGACGACAATTGCCCGGATGCGCTGCAGGGGCAGTTCCACCAGTGGCAGGCGCGCCTGCGCGAACAGGGACTGGGGCAGTTCCTGGGCGCGCGCATCGCCATGGGGGCGCTGGGCGAGGCCGGGTTAGCCGTCCATGCCGGGGTCGGCACGCCGCTGGCGGCGCATTGCCGGCAGACGCTGACCGATCTTATGCCGCACGTGCGCGAAGCGCTGCGCCTGATGATCGAGACCGATCGCCGCGCCGATGAAAACGCCATGCTGCGGCACGTGATGGACCGGATACAGTTCGCGCTGGCGATCTGCGACGATGCCGGAAAGGTCCAGATCGCCAATCCGGCGGCACGCGGCCTGCTGGAAGGCCTGGTGGTGCGCCTGCCGGGGATGGCGGACGCGGAATGGCGGCTGATCGAGGGGCTGCGTCCCTTGCTGCTTTCCGGCTCCCCTGGCGCGATGCGGTGGCGCAACGGGGATCGCGAAGTGCTGCTCCACGCCGTCGCCTTGCCCCGCTTCGCGCTGGAGCGGTACGCCATCGCGGGCGAACGCCGGGCCTTCGCGCTGGCGCTGGCCGATGCGGGCGGACCGCCGCCGCCATCGCCGGCCGACCTGCGCGCCTTTTTCGCGCTGACTCCGTCCGAGGCCGATCTGCTGGCGCGTCTGTGCGGCGGAGACGATGTCGCCACGTTTGCGCAGGCGCGCGGGGTTTCGATCCACACCGCGCGCACGCAGCTCAAGCAGGTCATGGCCAAGACGCGGGCGAGCCGCCAGGCCGATCTGATCCGGCTGGCTCTGGCCAGCCCCTCGCACCTGTTCGGGCGATCGAACTGAGAGTCGGCGTCCCATCGCCTAACCGCTTCCGGCAGGCTTTGCCCGTTTCGCGAAACGAAGCAGCCAGCGGCTTGTCGCGGGCCATGACGCGGCCGGTGTTAGCGCGTAAGGACGGCGGCATTGTCGATTGATGCGAGGATGAAGGGCATGGAAGACGTCAGGGCAGCCATTGCGGCGCTGCAGCAGCAGGTCGCGTTCCTGCAGGCGGAAGCGGAGGCGCGCCGGCTGATCGCGCGTTACATGTTCCTCTGCGACAGCCCTCTGCCCGAAGCCGGAATGCCGGCGGACGCCCGCGCCGACGCGATCGGCGCGCTGTTCACCGATGATGCCATCTGGCAGGGCGTGGGCGGGGCGCACGGCGCGCAGTTCGGCCAGCATCGCGGCCCGGCCGAGATCGCCGCGCACATGCGCAAGTTCTACGCCGCCGAAAACCCGAAGCAGATCTTCAACACGCATTACCTGACCGCCGAGCAGCTGCGCGCCACCAGCGCGGAAACCGCCGAGGGCGAATGGGTGCAGTTCCAGCCCTGGATCTATGACGACGGATCGTCGCTGATCCGGTCGAGCCGCCTGCACGTGAAGTTCCGCAAGACCGCCGCCGGCTGGCGCATCGCCAACTACCGCACCGAGAACCTGTTCATCGGCAAGCTGCCCGACAACTGGGCGCAGACCCTGATCCAGACCTCGGTGCTGATGACGGGGGTTTGATCCGCGCTTGCCGCACGCGCTTTACCGGGGGCAGAACTCCCTGTAGCATCGGGCCACAAGACAGTGACCTTCTTGGCCTGACGCGCGGAGGATGCCCGTGGTGGTCGCTCGACACAGCGACACGGTTCTGGACGTGGTGCGGTCCCCCAGCGCGGCGGCTTCGTCGGCGATCGCCGCGTCGTGGTGCCGCTCGGTGCTGTTCCACGGGCTCGATCCGGACCAGCGCGCGGCGCGCGAGCGAGTCGATGGTGCGTCCCTGTCGGCCTTGCGGGCCGAGCATGAGGTCATGCTCACCGTGGCGGGACCAGTGCTCGACGGGATGTTCCGCTCGGTCGGGCGCTCCGGCTGCGCGGTGATCCTCAGCGATGCGCGCGGTGTGGTGCTGGAGCGCCGGACGAACGATGCGGACGCCGATGCCTTCACCGCCGCGGGCCTTGTTCTGGGCGCGCGCTGGGGCGAGGCGGAGGAAGGCACCAACGGCATCGGCACCTGCCTGTACGAAGACCAGCCCGTGATCGTTCACCGCGATCAGCACTTCGCCGGGCGCAATGTCGATATCAGCTGCATGGATGCGCCGGTGCACGATCCGCACGGCCGGCTGGCGGGGGCTCTCGACGTATCGAGCTGCCGCGACGATCACGGGCCGGCCATGGCGGAAATGATCGCCGCGCTGGTGCGCGATGCCGCGCGCAAGATCGAGCGGGACTATTTCTGCCGGCACTTCGATGGCCACCGCATCGTGTTCCTGTCCGATGACGCCACCACCGGCACCGCGCTGCTGGCGGTCGATCGCGATGATCTGGTGATCGGTGCGAGCCGGGCGGCGCGGTTGCGTCTGGGGTTGAACGACGCGACCCTGGCCACGCCGCGCGCGCTTGGCCAGCTGCTCGGCGAAGGGGCGGGGCCATCGTTCGAGGATGCCGATCGCGCGGTCCTGCGGCAGGCGCTGGCGCAGGCCGGCGGCAACGCCAGCCAGGCGGCCCGCCTGCTCGGCATCGGCCGGGCCACGCTCTATCGCCGCATGGCCCGGGCCGGCCTGACCCCCTGAAAGCCTCGGCCTGAACGATTTAGGCCCGCGCCTGTCTCGCTGGCGAGACACATGGGCATGGCCTTGTCCCGGCCCCCTCTTCCCCCCGTTCCGATCGCGTTCCTAGGATGCGGGACAGACGCCGAAAGACGGCGCCGGTTCAGCCAGGAAGAGGATCAGGTTTATGGATTCCGTCGTTCAGGATCGCCCGGTTGCGACGCTGCAACCGCCCTTCGCGGCCCGTTATGACAATTTCATCGGCGGCGCGTGGGTCGCGCCCCGGGACGGGCGCTATTTCCAGAACGTGTCGCCCATCACCGGCAAGGTCGTCGGCGAGATTGCCCGTTCGCAAGCGGAGGATATCGAGGCAGCGCTGGATGCCGCGCACAAGGCCAAGGACGCCTGGGGGCGTACCTCGGTGGCCGAACGCGCCGCGATCCTGCTGCGCATCGCCGATCGCATGGAGCAGAACCTCGAAAAGCTGGCGACGGCCGAAACGTGGGACAACGGCAAGCCGATCCGCGAGACGATGGCCGCGGACGTGCCGCTGGCGATCGACCATTTCCGCTATTTCGCCGGCGTCGTCCGCGCGCAGGAAGGCTCGATCGGCGAGATCGACCACGATACGGTCGCCTATCATTTCCACGAACCGCTGGGCGTGGTGGGGCAGATCATCCCGTGGAACTTCCCGCTGCTGATGGCGGCGTGGAAGATGGCGCCGGCGCTGGCGGCGGGCAATTGCATCGTGCTCAAGCCCGCTGAACAGACTCCGGCCTCGATCATGGTGTGGATCGATCTGGTCGGCGATCTGCTGCCGCCGGGTGTGCTCAACATCGTCAACGGCTTCGGGCTGGAAGCGGGCAAGCCGCTCGCCTCCTCGTCGCGCGTCGCCAAGATCGCCTTCACCGGCGAAACCTCGACCGGCCGGCTCATCATGCAGTACGCCAGCCAGAACCTGATCCCGGTAACGCTGGAACTGGGCGGCAAATCGCCCAACATCTTCTTCGAGGACGTGACGCGCGAGGATGACGATTTCCTCGACAAGGCGATCGAGGGCTTCGTGATGTTCGCGCTCAACCAGGGCGAGGTCTGCACCTGCCCCAGCCGCGCGCTGATCCACGAAAGCATCTATGATCGCTTCATGGAAAAGGCGCTGGCCCGCGTCGCCGCGATCCGGCAGGGCAGCCCGCTCGACAGCGCCACGATGATCGGCGCGCAGGCCTCGGCGGAGCAGCGCGACAAGATCCTCTCCTATGTCGGCATCGGACGGCAGGAAGGCGCGGACCTGCTGATCGGTGGCGGCGCGGCCGATCTCGGCGGGGAGCTTTCGGGCGGGTACTATGTCCAGCCCACGGTGTTCCGCGGCCACAACAAGATGCGCATCTTCCAGGAGGAAATCTTCGGCCCGGTCCTGTCGGTGACGACCTTCCGCGACGCCGACGAGGCGCTCGCCATCGCCAACGACACGCTCTATGGCCTTGGCGCAGGGGTGTGGAGCCGTGATGCCAACACCTGCTATCGCTTCGGCCGGGCGATCCAGGCCGGGCGGGTGTGGACCAACTGCTACCACGCCTATCCCGCCCACGCGGCGTTCGGCGGCTACAAGCAGTCGGGCATCGGCCGCGAAACGCACCGCATGATGCTCGATCACTACCAGCAGACCAAGAACATGCTGGTCAGCTACAGCGCGAAGAAGCTCGGCTTCTTTTGACCCTGCGCAAGGCCCGGCCGGTGTGGCCGGGCCATTTGTTTTCCCCGGGAATCCAAGGAGAAGAACCATGGCCAAGACCATGAAGGCCGCCGTCGTGCGCGCATTCGGCAAGCCGCTGACGATCGATGAAGTGCCCGTGCCGCAGGTTGGCCCTGGCCAGATCCAGGTCGCGATCCAGGCATCGGGCGTATGCCACACCGACCTCCACGCCGCCGAGGGCGACTGGCCGGTCAAACCCAACCCGCCGTTCATTCCGGGGCACGAGGGCGTCGGCTATGTCAGCCAGGTGGGCGCGGGCGTGAAGAACGTGAAGGAAGGCGATCGCGTCGGCGTGCCGTGGCTCTACAGCGCCTGCGGCCATTGCGTGCATTGCCTGGGTGGCTGGGAAACGCTGTGCGAGACGCAGCTCAACACCGGCTATTCGGTCAACGGCGGGTTCGCGGACTACGTCATCGCCGATCCGAACTACGTCGGCCACTTGCCCGCCAACATCAGCTTCACCGAGATCGCGCCCGTGCTCTGCGCCGGCGTCACGGTGTACAAGGGGCTGAAGATGACCGACACCAAGCCCGGCGATTACGTCGCGATCAGCGGCATCGGCGGGCTGGGCCACATGGCCGTGCAATATGCCGTTGCCATGGGCCTGAACGTGGCCGCGATCGATATCGACGATGCCAAGCTGGACCTCGCGCGCCGGCTGGGCGCGACGATCACCGTCAACGCCCGCCACGACGATCCCGCCACGGTCATCAAGCGCGAGACCGGTGGCGGCGTGAACGGCGTGCTGGTCACGGCGGTCAGCCCCAAGGCGTTCGAGCAGGCGATCGGCGTCACCGCGCGTGGCGGCACCGTCGCGCTCAACGGGCTGCCGCCGGGCGATTTCCCGCTCAACATCTTCGGGCTGGTGCTGAACGGCATCACCGTGCGCGGCTCGATCGTCGGCACGCGGCTCGACCTGCAGGAATCGATCGATTTCGCCGCGCATGGAAAAGTCCGCGCCACGGTGGAGACCGCCAAGTTGGAGGACATCAACGCCGTGTTCGACCGGATGCACAAGGGCCAGATCGAAGGCCGCGTGGTGCTGGACCTGACGGTGTAGGATACCGGCTCCAACCCCTCCCGCCAGCGGGAGGGGAGTTAGACTTGCGCCGCCGCAGGCGGCGTTAGTCGCAACGGGGTGGGCTTCCACCGCCGAGACTATACCCGCAAGAAAAAACGCGCCCCCTGCACAAGGCAGGAGGCGCAGTTCAGATGGCAAGCCATCCTCGGGTCGCGGCTTTTCTTTGCCATGCCGGCGATGACAGCGCCGTGACTTCGGACACAGATTCACATTTTTTCGCTTCCGCGGTCCACGAAACGTCCTGTCGCCGTTATAGGCCCGGCGTGGCGTGATGTTCCGTCTTCGCCCCGCAAATCCGCGATCATAATCCGGCTGCTCGGATCTGGCCCTATTTCGCGCCGTGCTCCCCAACATATCCGGTTGAATTCATTGGTTGTCCTCGGAAATGCTTAGAGGGCAATGTTCTTGACATGGCGCGTGCCAATTGCGTAGCAAACAAACATAACAATGCAGAAATATTGGGGGGTACAGGTGACCGGAATTCCGCGACGCATCGGGGGCAGGCCCGCGTTCCATCACGCTTCCGCGCTGGCTATCAGCCTGAGCCTGGCTTTCGCCGCATCATCGGCCCATGCCGAAGCGGCGCCACCCGCCGCCGGGGAAACGGCGACCCAGGGGCTCGATGAAATCGTCGTGACCGCGCAGAAGCGCGAGGAGCGGTTGCAGGACGTGCCGGTCAGCGTGGTCGCGGTCAGCTCGGCCAAGATCAATGAACTGCACGCGATCAGCTTGGGTTCGCTGGCCGCCTTCACGCCGGGCCTGGTGGTGGACGACAGCTCGGTCACGCAGCCGCGCTTCACCATTCGCGGCGTGGCGACCGACGATTTCGGCATCGGCACCGAACCGGCCGTCGCGGTCTTCGTCGACGGCATCTACACCGCGCGCACCGGCTCGGCGCTGATCTTCTTCAACGATATCGAGCGCGTGGAAGTGCTGAAGGGGCCACAGGGCACGATCTTCGGCCGCAACACGTCGGCCGGCGCGATCTCGATCGTCACCAAGAAGCCGGAAGACCGCTTCACCACCACCGCCAACTTCGATTTCGGCAATTACGGTTCGAAGCGTATCGAGGCGATGGTCAACGTGCCTCTGACGCACAACCTGCAGGTGCGCGGCGATGTGCTGATCAACCGGCGCGATGGCTGGCTGCACGATGCCGTCACCGGCAAGGGCCGGGGCTTCATCCACACCACTTCGGGCCGCATTTCCGCGCGCTGGACGCCCGACAGCGCCACCGACATCGTGTTCGCGTGGGACCATGACGAGACGCGCAACGATGGCCCCGTGGCGATCGGCATCAGCCAGGCGGCGCTGTCGCGCGATCCGTTCGGACCGTTCACCAACGACGTGGTCGGCGGCGCGCGCGAAACGCGCCTGCTCAACGGCTATGCGCTGACCATCAACCGCGACATCACCGACGGGCTGAAGCTGACCAGCATCAGTTCGTACCGCCGCTTCTCGACCTCGAACCGCGAGGACGAGGACGGCACCAACGATCCCACGCGCTATCTCGACACCGACAATATCGAAAGCAACAAGAGCTTCTATCAGGAGCTGCGCCTTTCGCACGATGGCGAAAAGCTGGACACCTCGAAGAACCGTCTGATTTTGGCGTAATTGCGATGTGATGGCACAGGAGCGGGTGGCGAGCTCCAGGCTTGGGTTGCTGATCTGCTTATTTTCTTGGCGGAGCCGGCTGCGTGGGCCGGTTTTTGGGTCACGCGGGCGCAGTACGCCCCTCAAGCCATGCGAGGCGCTGGAAGTTATAGGCAAGGTTGGCCATGCCGATCTTGATGCGGGCGCGGGCAATGCCGATGGTGCGCACGATCAGGCCCATGCGGTGCTTTTGCCCGGCAAAGACGTGTTCGACTGCCGAGCGGATGGCCGATCGCTTCGCATTGGCTCTGGCGACACGCTCGGGCATGGCACGGCGGTTCGGTTTGCGCTGGTGGATGTGGCTCTTGAACATGCCCCTCTCGAGAAAGGTTTCGTTTTTCTTCGACCGGTAGGCGGTATCAGCCCAGACGCCCGAACCGGTGTTGTTCGTGCTGATCAGGTCAGGCAACCGGGCGCCGTCATGGGCATTGGCGGCACTGGCATCCCAGGTCCGGATCAACCCGTGAGCCCGGTCGATGCCGATGTGGTTCTTGTAGCCGAACATCGGGATGGCGAGATCGACCGGCTTGAAGGCCTTGGGATCGGCACCCTCCTTCACCTTGGCCTTGGTGTACTTCACGCTCCAGCGGGCATCGCGATCCTTCTGACGGAGCCGGGCTGGCTTTGCCTTCCATGCCTCCGGGATCCGGCCGTCCTTGATCGCTGCCTTCTCCTCGTCGGTGTTCCGCTGCTTGGGGGCAGGCACAACGGTAGCATCGATGATCTGGCCGCCCATGGCGAGATAGCCCCGGTCGGTCAGTGCGGCATCGAAGCGGGCGAAGAGCTTGTCGATTGCCTTGGCTTGCACCAAGCGCTCGCGGAACAGCCACACCGTCGTTGCATCCGGCACCGTGCCATCGAGCCCAAGGCCCAGGAAGCGCTGGAACGACAAGCGATCCTTGATCTGGAATTCCGTCGCTTCGTCCGAAAGCGAATAGAGCGCCTGCAGCACCAGAATTTTGAACATCATCACCGGGTCAAACGGCGGCCGCCCGCCTTTGCCACGAACACTGCGGCGCAGAGCGGCGATCAATGGCCCCCGGAAAACCTCAAAGTCGACCACCCCGGACAGACGCTCCAACGGATCACCCGCTGCGCTCAAGGCCTCGTACCGGTTCGAAAGATCAAAGAAACCGGGCTGTCCCGCCATCATCGCCTCCGCTCATCCGCAAGGGCAGTGAATCAGGTCAGGCCGACAAGCGCCAGAGTTTTTCGAACCCTCCAGCTGCACTGGCTGCTGGGCGGCAGCTATTTCAACGAAGTCGGCCACCAGACCAGCGCGGTGACGGCGCTGGTCGATTCGATCGATTTCGCGCTCTCCAGCGGCGGGCTGCCCCTGTTCAGCGCGTTTGCCGGCGCCGGCCTGCCGGTGTTCGGCAACACCTGGCGCGAGGACATGACCAACACCGCGCGCAACAAGTCGTTCGCGGCGTTCGGCGACGTGACCTGGGACGTGACCGACAAGTGGAGCCTGCGCTTCGGCCTGCGCTATACCAACGATCGCAAGACCTTCACCTGGTTCGCGCCCAGCGTGCAGTCGCCGGGCTTGTCGGCGATCCAGTTGCCGGGCGCGGTGTTCAACGCGGGCTTCGACCAGCTCGGCCTGCCGCCGCTGTTCGATCCGGCGACCACCTATTCGGTGCTGCAGGTCTATCAGACGCTCGCCGCTCAGCCGTTCCTGGCCGGCGCGCCGATCTACCCGACGGGCAACCTGATCTTCAACCAAGGCGCGCTGCAAAACGTGCCGTTCACCCGCAAGGCCAGCTTCAACGACGTCTCGCCGCGCTTCGTGGTCAGCTACAAGTTCACCCCCGATGTCATGGCCTATGTCTCCGCCTCGCGCGGGTACAAGGCCGGCGGCTTCAACTCGCAGGCGATCAACAGCTATTTCCGTCCGGAAACGGTGTGGAACTTCGAAGCCGGCGTGAAGTCGGAATTCTTCGACCGGCGGCTGCGCTTCAACCTGACCGGCTATTATTTCCGCTACAATGATCGCCAGTCGATCTCGCTGGTGCAGAACGGCAGCACCATCCCGCAATACGTCACCACCACCGGCAGTTCGAAGGCCTATGGCTTCGATCTCGATACGGCGCTGAAGATCAACGACTACCTCAGCCTGACCGGCACCCTGTCGTGGATCGATTCCACCTGGGCGAGCCGCATCGAGCAGGTGCAGACCTTCAGCGGGCCGATCAATCTCAACCTCAACGGGCAGCCCACCGGCGAGCCGCGCCTCAGCAGCACGTTCGGCGCGCACGCGACCGTACCGGTCAGCTTCGGCAAGCTCTTCGCCGATTTCAACTGGAGCCACCGCTCGCGCGCCCGCACCAACGCGCGCACGCCTTATGACGACGCGCTCGATACGGTGCTGGGCGGGGTCGACTGGACGAAGCTGGGCACGCTGCGGTCCTCGCGCGATCTGGTCAACGCCCGCATCGGCGGCAAGAGCGCCAACGAACGCGTGACCGTGGCCTTCTGGGTCGAGAACCTGTTCAACAAGCAGTACATGAACGGCATCAACAACATCACCACCACCACGTTCGGCACGCCCTACACGCGGATTTCGCCGCCGCGCTTCTTCGGCGGCAGCGTGACGCTCAAGTATTGATGAATCGGCGGCCGGCAAAAGCGTCGCCGGCCGCGCACACGGGATCGCACCAAGCGAGGAGAGAACGATGAAGGCAGGATTTGTGCGCGGCCGCACGGCGCTGCTGGGCAGTGCGCTGATGGTGGCGGGTCTGGGCTCGCTGGGGTTGGCCGGGCCGGCCTGGGCGGCGGGTCCGCAGGCCGATGCCGATGGCTTCGTCACCGATCGCGCCTTCGAAAAGCATCTCCAGGAGCAGTTGCTTGATGCCAAGGCCGGGGACGTGATCACCATTCCCGCCGGCAAGTACCGCCTGTCGCGCGGCCTGGGGCTGACCGCCTCGGGCGTGACGATCAAGGGCGCGGGCAAGGACCAGACCGTGCTGTCCTTCGCCGGCATGGTCGCCGGCCCCGTCGGCCTGCTGGTCACCGGCAACAACTTCGTCGTCAGCGATCTGACCGTGCAGGACACCAAGGGCGACGGGATCAAGATCAACGGCACCAAGGGCGTCACCTTCCGCAACGTGCGCGTGCGCTGGACCGATCCCGACAACAGCACGCACGGCGCCTATGGCATCTATCCGGTGGGTTGCACCGACGTGCTGATCGAGGACAGCGAAGTGTTCGGCTCGTCCGACGCCGGCATCTATGTCGGGCAGTCGGACAACATCATCGTGCGCCGCAACCGGGCAGAGCTGAACGTCGCCGGGATCGAGATCGAGAACTCGACGCACGCCGACGTTTACGAGAACGTCGCCACCCGCAACACCGGTGGCATCCTCGTGTTCAACATGCCCAACCTGCCCAAGCCGGGCCACAGCACGCGCATTCACAACAACGTGTCGGAAGCGAACAACACCCCGAACTTCGCGGCCAAGGGCACCGCCGTCAGCATCGTGCCCAAGGGCACCGGCATGATCGTGCTGGCCAACGACGATGTCGAGATCTTCGACAACGACATCCGCAACAACGATACCATGGGCATCGCCATCGCCAGCGATTTCTCGACCGACTACAAGATCGAGGCCGGCGCGCCCGGCGAGCACGATCCCTATCCGGACCGGGTGCTGATCGCTGGCAACCGTATCTCGGGTGGCGGCAACGCGCCCGATGCGGAGCGCTTCCCGGCCGCCCCGGTGATCCGCGCGGCGGGCCAGAGCACCAACGTGGTGTGGGACGGCTATACCCGTGCCCCCGCGGACGACAACGGCATCTGCCTCGCGTCCGGGCCGGACAAGCTGATCCGGCTCGATCCGAAGAGCCCCGGCAAGTTCGCGGTGATCGACGGCAAGAGCTGCGACGGCTTCAAGCGCCAGCCGCCTGTCGTCATCCGCTAAGGAATCGTCCGGTGTCCAAGTTCCTGCGGTTCGCGTTGTGGTCGCTGGTCGCTTCCGTTCTCGGCTTCGCGGTGCTGACGCACCATTCCAGCGCGGCGGGATCGCGGGAGGATTTCCCCGCGAAGCTCTCGCAATGGAAGCTGATCCAGCGCGCAGGCGACCGGCTGGCCGCCGCGCCGTCCGGCGTGACCTACGAACTCGCCACGCCGCTGTTCACCGACTACGCGCTGAAATGGCGCGTGCTGTTCATTCCGAACGGGCAGAAGGCCGCGTACAATCCCGATCGCGCGTTCGACCTGCCTGTGGGCACCGTCATCGCCAAGACGTTCTACTATCCCGTCGCGCCCGTCGATCACACCGGCGAGAGCGCGGACGTGCTCAAGGCGCGCCCCAGCGACTATCAGGATGGTGTGGGCGGCTTGCGGCTTGCGCATGTGCGCCTGATGGAAACGCGCTTGCTGGTTCATCGCGCGGGCGGCTGGGTGGCGCTGCCCTATGTGTGGGACGAGGACCAGCGCGATGCCACGCTGGAGCGCGTGGGCGATGCGATCCCGCTGACGATGGTGGACGGCACGGAGCGCAAGGACTTCGTCTATGTCGTGCCCAACGCCAACGATTGCGCGAATTGCCACGCGCCGAATTTCACGACCGGCGAGATCAATCATATCGAGCCGATCGGAATCAAGGCGCGGCACCTGAACCGCGATTTTCCGGGCAAGTTCGGCACGATCAACCAGCTTACGCGGCTGCAACGGCTGGGCTATCTGAGCGGTGCGCCGGCGGTGGCGTCCGCGCCGCGCAACGTCGATTGGCATGACGAGCGCCTGCCCGTCGATGCGCGCGCGCGCAGCTATCTCGACATCAATTGCAGCCATTGCCATTCGCCCGTCGGCGCCGCGCGCACAACCGGCCTGTGGTTCGATCAGGGCCATGAACACGGCGCCGACTGGGCCAGCCCGCGCCGGATCGGGGTGTGCAAGCAGATCGTGGCCGGCGGGCACGGCGGCGGCGGCCTGCCGTTCGACGTGGCGCCGGGCGAGCCGGAAAAGTCGATCCTGCTCTATCGCCTGCGCTCGAACGTGCCGGGCACGATGATGCCGGAAATCGGCCGCAGCCTCGTTCATGCCGAGGGAATCGCGCTGGTGCGCAGCTGGATCGAGCGGATGGAAGGCCAGTGCCGGCTGGCGTCCGAGCAATAGAGCCTTCCCACCCCCGGCCCCTCCCGCAGCGCTACGGTTGCTGCAAAAAAGCCCCGCCTCCATAAGGAGGCGGGGCAAGGGTGGCGCGGCGATCGGTGGAGAAGCGCGCTAGCCCGCGCCTTCTCCACGTCCACTCGAAGATCAGAACTTGCGCCGCACCTCGATCTGCCATTCGCGGCCCCGGTTATAGACGCCTTCGACGAAGCCCGAAGCGCCCACGTCGGCATAGCCGGCAACGAGGAAGCGCTTGTTGAAGATGTTCTTCGCGCCCACGCTGACGGTCCAGTTTTCCGCCGCGTCGGTATAGCTCACGGTGCCGTTCCACAGGCCATAGCCCGGCTGGTGCAGCAGTGGGGTGTTGAGCGCATCGAGGAACACGTCGCTGCGATAGGCCCAGTCCACGCGCGGCGAGAACTTTCCGATCGCGGTTTCGGCGGTGTAGGCGAGGCCCACCGAAGCCGTCCATTTCGGCGCGTTGACGAACTTGCTGTTGACGTTGACGAGGCCGGTGCCGACCGGGATGTCACCCGCCACCGTGTGGAGGATGATGCCGCCGCTGGCCGCCAGATATTTCGCGTCTAGATAGCCCACCGAGGCGTTGAACGCCCAGCCGCTGCCGATCCGCGTGTTCAATTCGCCTTCGAACCCGCGGATGCGGGCCTTGGCGGCGTTCATCGTGAACGGGTTGGGCAGGCCGGGCGAGAGGACGTTGAGCTGGATGTCCTTGTAGTCGGTCTGGAACGCGGCAAGGTTCAGCCGCACGCGCCGGTCGAACAGTTCGCTCTTGATGCCGGCCTCGTAGACCTTGACGTATTCCGGCGAGAACGAGGGGGGCGAGATGAACGGCGGGCCGGCCAGGCGCTGGGTGAAGCCGCCCGACTTGAAGCCGTCGGAATAGTTGAAATAGGCCATGATATCGCGCGTGAACTTGTACGAGATATTGGCGAGGAAGTTGGTTTCGTTGACTTTCAGCTTGCCCGTTGCCCCCGGCAGCACTTGCGGGGTGCCCGCCGGCAGGATCTGCGTGGGGCTGGCGACGAAGTCGGTCAGATAGACCTGGTTGGGCAGGAACAGCTTGTCTTCGTCGGTATGGCGGATGCCGCCGGTGATAGACAGGGCTTGCGTGATGTTCAGCGTCGCCTGTCCATAGAAGGCCAGGCTGCGGTTGCGGATCGCGCCCCCGCTCAGCAGACTGCCGATCGAGAAGTCCACGGTGTTGGCATCGGTGCCGCTTTCGCGGAAGTAATAGACGCCCGCTGCCCAGTTGAGCAGCTTGGACGAGCCGGTGACCTGGAGTTCCTGCGAGAACTGGCGCTGCGAATAATCGTTGAACGTATCGTCGATCAGCACCGGGCTGTGATCGTGATCGGCGCCGAAGATCGAATCCAGCTTGCGCCACGCGGTGATCGACTTGACCGCGATCTCGCTGCCCAGGATCGGCTCCGGCGCTTTCCAGTTGGCGGTCACGTTCACGCCCAGCACGTCGATGTTGGAAACGACGCGGCCGGTGCCGTAATCCTTGCCGGCCGGCGCGATCCATTGCGAGCCATAGCACTGGGCGGCCGTGGGCGTGGTGGCGCAGACCGCGCCGTTTAGCGCCAGGTTGTTGTACTGCGCGAAAGGCGCATCGGCATAGGCCGCGATCAGCTGCAGCGGCGCGCCGTGCTCGCGCTCGCGCATCCGCTCGATCGAGGCGTCGATGGTCAGCGTGTCCGTCGGCAGCAGGCGGACATCGCCGCGAATGGCGAACTTGTTGTCGTTGCCCAGATCGACGCCGTCGCTCGTGCGCGTGACATAGCCATCGCGGTTGCGCGAAAACACGGTGAGCTTGGTCAGGATGCGGTCGGTGATCGGCGCGTCGAGCGTCGCCTTGAACTGGAGCAGGTGATCCGATCCGCCGGTGACGGAAGCGGTGCCGCCCAGTTCCGTGCCGGGCTTCTTGGTGGTGATGTTGATCGCGCCGCCGATGGTGTTGCGGCCGAACAGCGTGCCTTGCGGCCCGCGCAGCACTTCCAGGTTTTCGAGGTCCACCAGTTGCAGCGCCGATCCGACCGAACGCGCGATGTATACGCCGTCGACATAGATGCCCACGCCCGGTTCGGTGTTCTGGTTGAAGTCCGTCTGACCGATGCCGCGGATGAAGAACGAGGCCGCCGCGCTGCTGCCGCCGACCGGCGCCGTTTCGCTGACGACCAGGTTGGGCACCACCCGGTCCAGCCCGGTTACCGAGCTGACCTGCCGTTGTTCCAGCGCGTTGCCGGAGAAGGCGGAAATCGCGATCGGCGTTTCCTGGAGCGATTCCTTGCGCTTGCGCGCGGTGACGGTGATTTCCTCAAGGCCGGTGCTGGCCGAGGCGCCGGGCGTGGTTTCTTCGGCATGGGCGATGCCGCCGCAGGAAAGCGCGGTTGCGGCCAGCAGTCCGGCCGTGAGCATGCGGCCGATGTATCGGTGATTTCCCCGTGTCATTGTGATCCCTCATTGGAAAGTTGCGTGGCAGGGCCTGCGAACTTCTGCGTCCGGTTCTGCGCCGGCCGTCATTGCGGGGAACTTCCGGATTTCGCCGGGCAGCGGCAATTCGCAATCCGCAGCCAATGTGCGCGTTCGGCAAGGCGGTACTGCGTTTGCGAATAAGGATTCGGCAAAACAGGGAGAGTGTTGGCTCGCACGCTTCGCATACGCAAAAGCCGCCGCGTGAGGGCGCGGCGGCTTCTCCAGGGGGCGGAGCGTCAAAGGGGGGAGGCGCCTAGAGCAGGGTGACCGTCACCGACTTCGCCTCGGTGTAGAGTTCGAGCGGCGCGTGCGCGAGTTCGCGGCCATAGCCGGACATCCGGTGGCCGCCGAACGGCACCGCCGGATCGAGCAGGTTGTGCGCGTTGACCCAGACATTGCCCGCCTTCAGCCCCAGCGCGAAGCGGTTGGCCGCGCCCAGGTTCTGCGTCCACACGCTGGCGCCCAGGCCGAAGCGGGTGTCGTTGGCCAGCGCCAGCGCTTCCTCTTCGCTGTCGAACGGCATGGCCACCAGCACCGGGCCGAACACTTCCTCGCGGCACAGCGTCATCTCGGGCGTACCGTCGGCAAAGACGGTGGGGCGATAGAAGAAGCCGGGGCCGGCGGGAGCCTCGCCGCCCGCCACCAGCCGCGCGCCCTGCGCCAGCGCGCCTTGCACGAAGCCGTCCACGCGCGCGCGCTGCTTGGCCGAAACCAGCGGCCCCATCTGGCTGGCGGGATCGAGCCCCGCGCCCAGCACCATGCCGTTGGCAACCGCCGCCAGACCGTCGATCACCTCGGCATAGATGCTACGGTGGACCAGCAGTCGCGAACCGGCGGTGCAGACCTGCCCGTGGTTGAAGAAGATCGCGCCGGCCGCGCCTTCCACGGCCATCGGCACCGGGCAATCGCCCAGCACCACCACCGGGCTCTTGCCGCCGAGTTCCAGGCTCAGGCGCTTCATCGTGGCGGTAGCGCGGCGCTGGATGTCCTGCCCGACTTCGGTCGATCCGGTGAAGGCGATCTTGTCGACCTGTGGATGTTCGACCAGCGCGATGCCCGCCGCCGCGCCGCCCGTCACGATGTTGACCACGCCGGCCGGGAACCCGGCTTCGGCGATCAGAGCGCCCAGATGGAGCGCGGACAGCGGCGTGTCCTCGGCCGGCTTGAGGATCACGGTGCAGCCCGCCGCCAGCGCCGGCGCGATCTTCCAGATCGCCATGACCAGCGGGAAGTTCCACGGGATGATCTGCCCCACCACGCCCACCGGCTGGCGGATGGTGTGCGAGGTGAAGCTGAGGCCCGGCACGTAATGGAACGAGGGCGCGATGGTGGTGCCTTCGATCTTGGTTGCCCAGCCGGCCATGTAGCGCAGCGAATCCATGGCAAGCACCAGATCGCCATGGCGCGCCATGGGCAGGATCTTGCCGTTGTCCAGCACTTCCAGTTCGGCCAGCAGATCCGCGTCGCGCTCAATCAGGTCGGCCAGGCGCAGCAGCAGGCGTTCGCGCTCCACCGGCCGCAGCGCGCGCCAGGGGCCGGTGTCGAACGCGGAGCGCGCGGCGGCCACCGCGCGGTCGATGTCGGCCGCGCCGCCTTCCGCCACTTCGGCGATGGGCGCGCCGGTCGCCGGATCGATCACGGTGCGCCGGTCGCCGCTGACGGCTGGCACTTGTGCGCCATCGATCCACAGGTCGTGGCGCTGCGCCAGGAAGGCCTGCGTCGCGGCGCTGGCAGCCTGCGCGCCGGACCCGACGGTGGCGGAAGGGCTCGCCCCGGCGGTGATCGCGATGTCCAGCGTTTCGCTCATTTCAGGGTCGCCTTTTCGTGGATGGTGCTGTCGGACCGCGATCGTAGGAGGCGCGTTCGCGCCCGCGCTATCCACTTTGCGCAGGCCGCGTGCCGATCCGGCAAAAGGAAGGTGCACGCCTCTTGACAGGAGACGCTGCTTTCAGTGTCCTGCATCGGATGAGGACTCGGCTACGCGGTTCTCATGATCGGCACCCGATCAGGCCGCGTGAGCCGGGTAACAGTGCAAGCGAGAACACACGGCGGGCAAACCGTCGCGCTCAGGGAGCCGCCACATGCTAGCCGTCCTTGCCCAGTCGAATGTCGCCGGTGTTCAGTCCTTCCATTCGGATCGGGCGGAGGTGGTCCACGAACACCTGTCGAAGCGCCTTTCGCGCCACCGCTTCGATTGCGGCCGGGCGGAGCCGATCGACGCGCGCATCTACAGCATGGAACTCGGCGCGATCCAGTTCGTCGATCTCCAGTACGGCACGGAGGTCGATGTCGAGGCGCAGCTGGAGGACGATCACTTCCTGGTCCATCTCGCGCTCGATGGCGAAACCGTGATGTGGGCCGATGGCAACCGCTATCAATTGCGGCCCGACGAGCTGATGGTGTCCTCACCCGGCACGCCGCTCAAGGTGCACATGACGGGCAATTGCCGCCATCTGGCGGTGCGGATGCCCGCGTCGATCTGCACCGATTATCTCGGCCAGCAACTCCACATCCCGGTCCAGCGCCGGCTGGAATTCTATCCGGGGCGCGAAGGCACGCGCGAACTGCCGCTGGTGTGGCGCGGGATGCTGACCCACATCTGCGGGCAGTTGCAGCTCTGCCCGATCACGATGAGCAACAAGCGGCTGCAACGCCAGTACGGTATGCTGCTCGCCGAAGTGCTGCTCGGCAATTACTGCAACAGCTATTCCGAACAGATCGCACTCCACGGCAACGACATCTCGCCCCGCCACGTCCGCCGCGCGCGCGAGATCATCCACGATTCGGTGGAAGAGACGATTTCGATCGCGGCGCTGGCGGCGCAGGTGGGCGTCTCCGTGCGCTCGCTGCAAAGCGGCTTCCGCCACTTCCTGGGCGTGACGCCGCTGGAATACGTCCGCCGGCATCGGCTGGAGAAGCTGCACAGCGCGCTGATGGAAAGCGATGGCGCCGCCAGCGTGACCGAGTTGATGCTTGAATGCGGCATCGTCAATTTCGGCCGCTATGCGCAGTATTATCGCCAGCAGTACGGCTGCCTTCCCTCGGAAACCCTGCGCAAGCGGGGATAGGCGCGCCCCGTCACGGTCCTGATGGCCTGACCGTTGCCCGCGCAGGGCGGTCTCTTGCTTGACGTGCCATATTATCTCGATAATATTGGAAATATGGAATCATCATTAGCGGCGGAACAGGTTGTCCGCGCCCTTGGCGCGCTCGCCCAGGAACATCGTCTGGCCACCTATCGCCTGCTGGTTCAGGCGGGGGAGGACGGCCTGCCCGCCGGCGAGCTTGCCGGCCGTCTGGCGGTGCCGGCGTCTTCGTTGAGCTTTCATCTGGCCCAGTTGTCCAATGCCGGTCTGGTGAAGCAGCGCCGGCAGGGCCGGTCCATCATCTACTCGGCCAACTACCCCGCCATGAACGGACTCATGGCCTATCTTACCGAAAACTGCTGCGGCGGGGTTCCCTGCGGCGCGAACCTGTCCTGCGCTCCGGCCGCGGACGAAGACACCGCGGCGGCAAGCCAGAGGATGGTTGCACGATGACCCGGCAGGTGGTGGCGCATCCGCGTCTGTCGTTTCTCGATCGCTATCTGACCGTCTGGATCTTCGCGGCGATGGCCGTGGGGATTGCTCTCGGCACGCTGGCGCCATCGGTTCCGCGCGCACTGGGGGCGATGTCGGTCGGCTCGACCAGCATTCCCATCGCCGTGGGCCTGATCCTCATGATGTTCCCGCCGCTGGCCAAGGTGCGGTACGAGGAACTCGGCAAGGTCTTTCGCGACGGCAGGATCCTGGCGCTGTCCTTCGTGCTGTGCTGGGTCATCGCGCCCGCCTTCATGTTCGCGCTCGCCGCGCTGTTCCTGCCGGACAGGCCCGAATACCTCACCGGCCTCGTCCTGATCGGCATCGCTCCGTGCATCGCCATGGTGCTGGTGTGGAACCAGCTGGCCGAAGGCAGCGCGGAGTATGTGACTGGCCTCGTCGCGTTCAATTCGCTGTTCCAGATCGTGTTCTACGTCCCCTACGCCTGGTTCTACCTCGGCTTTCTGCCGCCACTGTTCGGCATGGAGGCGCGCATGGTCGACGTGGATTTCGCAACGATCGCCAAGGCTGTCGTGACCTATCTCGGCGTGCCATTCCTCGGCGGCTATCTCGTCCGGCGCGTCCTGATCGGCATGCGCGGGGCGGCCTGGTACGAAGGCGCGTTTCTGCCAGCGATCAGCCCGGTCACGCTGGTGGCGCTGCTTTTCACCATCGTGTGCATGTTCAGCCTGAAAGGCGGCGAGATCATCGCGCTGCCGCTCGATGCCGTCCGCGTGGCGATCCCGCTGGTGATCTTCTTCGTGGCGATGTTCGTGCTGGCCTTCGTGCTGGGCCGGGCCAGCGGCGCGGATTACGCGCGCACGGCGTCGCTGTCGTTTACGGCCGCTTCGAACAATTTCGAGCTGGCGATCGCCGTCGCCATCGCCGCCTTCGGCCTTGCCTCGCCGGTGGCGTTTGCCGCCGTCATCGGGCCGCTCGTCGAAGTGCCGGTGCTGATCGCCCTCGTCAATCTTGCGCTGTGGTTCCGCCGCAACTGGTTTGGCGGCGGGGAAAGCCCGGCGATCGCCTGAACGCCAAGGAACGACCATGACCACCGACATCGTGATCTATCACAACCCCGATTGCGGCACTTCGCGCAACGCGCTGGCGATGATCCGGAATGCCGGCATCGAGCCGCATGTTGTCGAGTACCTGAAGACTCCGCCGGCGCGCGCGCTCCTTGAAAGCCTGATCGCCCGCGCGGGAATGACCCCGCGCGCCCTGCTGCGCGAGAAGGGCACGCCCTACGCCGAACTGGGCCTGGCCGACGAAAGCCTGAGCGATGCCGCCTTGATCGATGCGATGATGGCGCATCCGATTCTCATCAACCGCCCGCTGGTGGTCTCACCGCTCGGCGTCCGCCTGTGCCGCCCGTCCGAGGAAGTCCTCGATCTCCTCCCTCGGCGTCAGCAGGCGGCGTTCTCCAAGGAAGACGGAGAAGCGGTCGTGGATGCCGACGGAAACCGTATCGCCTGAACCGGCGGCAAGCCGCGCCGCCGCTTGCTCACGGCGCGTCGGGATCGGCCTTCAGGTCCAGCGCGCGCTTCACCACATAGGCGCGGATCGCTTCGGCTTGCGCGGCGGTCAGGTCCTTGGCGAAGTTGGGCATCCCCTGCGGTTCGCCCACGCCTTGCAGCACGAAGGCGGCGAACATCTGCGGATCGGTGATCGCCTGCGAATAGCGCAGGTTGGGCACGCCGCCGTGGTTCACCGCCGTATCCCCGTGGCACATCCAGCAGCGCACGTGGAACAGCGTGCGGCCCTCGTCCACCTGCCGGGGATCGCCGGCGCTGGCGGGCAGCGGCGGCAGCACCTTCGGATCGACCGGCGGCAGCGCATAGGGCGCCTTGCCATCCAGCCGGAAGGTGACGATGCGATTCACGCGCGGGCCGACCGCGTCCTTCAGCGCCTCGCCCATGTTGAGCGGCAGGATGCCGCCCCAGCCCACCGCGACCGAGACGTATTGCACGCCCCTGATGCGGTAAGTGACGGGCGCGGCGACGATGCCGCTGCCCAGGTTCACGGACCACAGCTTGCGACCGCTGTCGGCGGCATAGGCGGCGAATTCGCCCGTGCCGTTGCCCTGGAAAACTAGCCCGCCGGCCGTCGAAAGCACGCCGCCGTTCCACGGCAGCGGCATCGGCACGGACCACACGCGCCGCCCGGCGACCGGGTCCCACGCCACCAGCGCGCCCTTCATCATCGCGCGGATCTGCGCGCGCACCTTGGGGTCTTCGGGCATCGACGAGGCGGCCGGGTCCTGCCCGGTGTTCCACCCGCGCGGGTCGTAGGCAAAGCTGCCGGGCTTGGCCGACACATAGCCATAGGGCATTTCGGCGGTGGGCAGGAACACCAGCCGGCGCGAAGGGTCATAGCTCATCGGTTGCCAGCTGTGCCCGCCGGCAGGCGAGGGCAGGCCCAGCCACGGTGCGCCGCTTTCGGCATAGCGCGCGGCCGGCACGATGTCGGGCCGGCCGGTCTGCGGGTCCAGCCCCTTCGACCAGTTGAGCGGCACATAGGGCGTGCCCGAGATGAACTGGCCGGTCGCGCGGTCCAGCACATAGAAATAGCCGTTCTTCGGCGCCTGCATCAGCACCTTGCGCGTCCGCCCGCCGATCTGGAGATCGGCCAGGATCATGTGCTGCGTGGCGGTGTAGTCCCATTCGTCGCCCGGCACTTCCTGGAAATGCCAGACGTATTCGCCCGTCTCCGGCCGGATCGCCACGATCGAGGAGACGAACAGGTTGTCGCCCTTGCCGGCGCTGCGCACGGTGCGGTCCCACGGCCCGCCGTTGCCCACGCCGATGTAGAGCAGGTCGAGTTCGGGATCGTAGGCCATCGAATCCCACGCGGTGCCGCCGCCGCCCACCTTCCACCATTCGCCCGCCCAGGTGCCGGCGGCCATTGCCATGGCCTTGTTCTCGAAGCCCTTCGCCGGATCGCCGGGCACGGTATAGAAGCGCCAGGCCTGCTTGCCGGTGGCCACGTCATAGGCGGTGACATAGCCGCGCACGCCGTATTCCGCGCCGCCGTTGCCGATGATGACGCGGTTCTTCACGATGCGCGGCGCGCCGGTGATCGTGTAGTTCTGGTCGCGGTCCGTGGTCTGAACCGACCAGACCTCGTGCCCCGTCTTCGCGTCGAGCGCGATCAGCCGCCCGTCGAACGCGCCCAGGAACACCTTGCCGTCAGCATAGGCGACGCCCCGGTTTACCACGTCGCAGCAACCGCGCCGGGCATCGGCCCCATCGACTTGCGGATCGTAGCGCCACAACACGCGGCCGGTGCGCGCATCCAGCGCCATGACCACGCTCCACGGACCGCTGACGTACATCACGCCATCCACCACGATCGGCGTCGCTTCCACCCCGCGCAGCGATCGCGCGTCGAAATCGGCGCTCCACGCCACGCCCAGCCGGGCGACGTTGGCGGCGTCGATGGCGGCCAGCGGGCTGAACCGCGTTTCGCCGGGATCGAGGCCGTGCATGGCCCAGTCCGTATCTGCGCTGGCGGTCTCGGTGCTGGCGCGGACTGGCGCCGGCTTCGGCGCGGCAAGGGCCGTGGCGCTGACGCAGATCGCGGTCAGCAGGATCGCTTTGGTCTTCATCCGGGTTCCGCCATATGGGAGGGGTACGGGGTCGGTCACGGCCACGCCCGCTGTCGCTGAGGGCCGAAGGGCACCCGATTTGGGGGAGCGGCGCTATCCGGAACGCGAACGGCGCTGTACGCAAAGCGCGTCATTTCGGTCACAGGTTGCAACCGATTTCGCGAACCCCGCTTGCGGGTTCCGCAGAGCTTGGCCGCTTTGCGTTCCGGCAATCCGAAATGCGCGGCGGATGTACGTTTTCGGCATTTCTATACTGTTGAAATACCACGGCCCCTCGGCGAGCATCCGGTCAACAAAAGCACCAGTTGGTGCCGGCGATCAGGGAGCATCCGGCATGACCTTCGGGAAAACCAAAGCGGCGTCGAGCATACTGGCCATGGCGGTCGCGATCGCCGGGATGGCCGGCGCGGCGCACGCGCAGGAAGCACAAACCGCCACGCAGGATGCGACGAGCGGCTTCGGCGACATCGTGGTGACCGCCACCAAGCGGTCCGAGAACGTCGCCAAGGTGCCGATCTCGATCACCGCGTTCTCGGGCGATCAGCTGAAGGCGCTGGGCGTGACCGACACCACCCAGATCACCCAGCACGTACCCGGGCTTCAGCTCAACGCCTGGTCGCCCAACGTCACCATCTTCAACTTGCGCGGCATTTCGCAGAACAATTTCACCGACTATCTGGAAAGCCCGGTCGCGGTCTATGTCGACGATGCCTACATGGGCTCGATCAACGGCATTTCCGGCCAGCTGTTCGATGTGCAGCGCGTGGAAGTGCTGCGCGGGCCGCAGGGCACGCTGTTCGGCCGCAACGCCACCGGCGGCCTGATCCAGTACGTCAGCAACGACGCCAGCCGGGCGGACTTCAACGGCTATGCCTCGGGTACCTACGAACGCTTCAACCGGCGCACGCTGGAAGGCGCGGTGGGCGGCAGCATCACCTCCGGCCTGCGCTTCCGCGTGGCCGGCCGCGTCGCCAAGGCGGATGGCTACATCAAGCCGGCGGCGGCGCTGCCGGGCGTGTTCGAAAGCGACGGGCAGGCGCTGGGCGGGGAGAACGGCTGGGCCGTGCGCGGCACGGTGCAGGCGGACCTTGGCCCGAACGGCAAGCTGGACCTGTGGTACAAGCATTCGCAGGACGATCACGTCGCCACCGGCGGCTATGTCTTCGACAACTGCAACCTGCAGGACAACGGCTATTGCACCACCGACACCGCCGGCCTCTCGAACGGCACCGGCGGGGTCATCAACGGCATCACCGGCGAGAAGGCCAGCCCCTACCAGAACTTCTCCAACGTCCCCGGTTTCCTCGATCGCAAGATCGATGTCTATCAGGGCAAGCTGGCCTATGATCTGGGCGGCATCAAGCTGACCAGCATCACCAATTATACCAAGCTCACCAAGTCTTATCTCGAGGATGGCGACGCCACGCCGCTCGACCTCATCCGCTACGAAACGCAGGCGCGCTACAGCCAGTTCAGCGAAGAACTGCGCCTGTCGGGCGATCTGCCGCGCTTCCGCTGGCAGGCGGGGTTCTACTACCTCGACATGAAGATCAACGGCCATACCGTGACCACCGGCAACCCGGCGCTGGGCGCGGCGGTGGCCGTGGGGCTGGGCGGCAGCAACCCCTCGATCGACGAGACCTATCGCCTGACCTCGAAGAACTGGTCGCTGTTCGCGCAGACCGAATACGACCTGACCGATGCGCTGACGCTGATAACCGGCCTGCGCTATTCCAAGGACACCAAGGGCGTCACCTACCATTCGCTCGTCAGTTCGGACGGCAGCACGGTGGAACTGGCCTCGAACCAGAGCTTCGATGCGGTGATCCCCGGCGTCGATCGCATTTCCAAGGGCGATTGGGCGGCGCGCGCCACGCTGAACTACAAGGCGGCGGCGAACACGCTGTTGTTCGCATCGTGGAACCGGGGCATCAAGGGCGGCAACTTCACGCTCAGCCCCGCGATCGATGCCTCGACCTTCCAGCACAAGGCGGAAACGCTCAACGCGTTCGAGGGCGGCATCAAGTGGTCCAACGACAGCAAGACCATCCGCGCCAACGCCACCGTGTTCCATTACAGTTACAAGAACTATCAGGCCTTCGCCCTGATCGCCAACGTGCCGCAGGTCCGCAACAGCGATGCCACCGCCACCGGCGCGGAGTTCGAGGCGTGGATCAGGCCGGTCCCGCACTTCAACGTGAACCTTGGCGCGACGTGGGAAACCAGCAAGGTCAAGTCGGTGGCGACGGCGGGGTCGGAATACCTATCGGTGCTGGTCCCCGGCGCCAGCGTGCCGCAATATTGCGTCGATCAGGGCACCGGCAACTATTTCTGCACCTTCCCGGCGGCCACGGTCACCAACGCCAAGCTGCCCAACGCGCCGCGCTTCAGCGTGAACTACCTGTTCCGCTACGACATCGACACCGCACTGGGCAATGTCGCCGCGCAGTTCGACGGCGCGTGGTATGATGACCAGTACCTCGAAGTGACCAACGGCGCGTCCTCGTTCCAGAAGGCCTACAACGTCTCGAACGCCTCGCTGACCTGGACCAGCGCGGACGACCGTTTCAGCATCGAGGTGTTCGGCCGCAATGTCTTCAACAAGGCCTATCGCCAGTATACGCTGAACCTCGGTCCGCTCGGCACCACCGCGATGTACGCCAAGCCCGCCACCTATGGCGTCAGCGCGAGCGTGAAGTGGTGATCGTGGTGCGGCCCATGGCCATAGGAAATCGGGCGCGGGGCCGGCTTTCGTTGCGGAGTTTTCGATGAAGAAGCTGCTTGCCCTCTCGCTCATCGCGCTTGGCGCTGCGCAGGCGATGGCCGCGCCGCCGAAGCCCGTGGCCCAGAAATCCATGGCCCAGAAGCCCGCGCCGCTGAAGCCCGAGGAACTGACCACGGTCGAGCTGAAGGAACAGATGCCGCCGCACTGGGTGCTGGTGAACGACATCAGCTTCCTGCACATCGCCGATGGCCGCGCCTATCTGATCGATGCGGACAGTGGCCATTTCCTCGGCACGATTCCGGGTGGCATGTCGCACACGGGCGTCGCCGTCTCGCCCGATGGGCGCACGGCGATGGTGCCGGGCACGTACTATTCGCGCGGCAGCCGGGGCACGCGCACCGATGTCGTAACGTTCTTCAAGATCAGCGACCTGATGCCGGGCGACGAGGTGCAGATCCCGGCCAAGCGCATCCAGTCGCTGCCGCTGCCCTCCACCATGCCGCTGACCGACGACGGTCGGTTCCTGCTGGTGTACAACTTCACGCCCGAACAGTCGGTCAGCGTGGTCGATGCGCAGGCGCGCAAGCTGGTGGGCGAATTTCCGACGCCCGGCTGCGGGTTGATGCACATGACCGGGCCGCGCGGTTTCCTGATGCAATGCGCCGATGGATCGTTGCAGGCCGCCGCGCTCGATGCGGATGGCGCGGTTCATCTGGGCGCGACGACCAAGCCGCTGTTCACCGCCGACGATCCCGCCAGCGACAAGCCGGTGCGGATCGGTCCGTCCACCTGGCTGTTCACCACCTTTGCCGGCGATGTCGCGGTGATCGACGGGGCCGGCGGGCAGATCGCGGTCAAGGCGCGCTGGAAGCTGGCGGGGGCGGACGAATCCGCGTGGCGGCCGGGCGGCTTGCAGCCGCTGGCCTATCACGCGCCCAGCGGGCGGCTGTTCGTGCTGATGCACAAGGGCGGCGCGGGAACGCACAAATATCCCGGCGAGGAAATCTGGGTCTATGACGTCGCCTCGGCCAAGCGCACCGCCCGCATCGCGCTCGATCAGCCGGCCAGCGCGGTGGCCGTCAGCGGCGACGATGCGCCGCTGCTCTACACCACGCTGTTCGGCAGCGGCACGCTGACGGTGCGCGATCCGGGCACCGGCGCGGTCCTGCGCAAGGTGGAAGGGCTGGGGGCCGACCTCACGCTGATCCAGCCCGCGCCGGTCGCGGCCACGGCGGGCGCGCGATGATCGATCCCGTTCTCGCGCTGCTGCCCGCGATCGGCGCGGGATGCCTGTTCCTGTCGGCGGGCGTGCACAAAATGCGCGATTTTACGCGTTTCGTGCCTACTCTCGCCGCCTATCGCCTTCTGCCGGCAGGGTGGGAGCCCGTGGGTGCGCCGGCGGTGATCGCGGCCGAAATCACGGCCGGCGCGGCGGCGCTGGCCAGCCCCCTGTGGCCTGCTCTCGGCCGCGCCGGCGTGCTCGGTTGCGCGCTGCTATTGGGGGCTTATGCGGCCGCTATCGCCATCAATCTTCTGCGTGGGAACACGCGGATCGACTGCGGCTGTCTCGGCTTCGGCGCGCGCGTGCCCGAACTGCGCTGGGGCTTGGTGGGCCGCAACGCGCTGCTGCTTCTGGCGGTTTTGCTGGCTCTACTGCCCGTTTCCCCCCGCCCGCTGGTGTGGCTCGATGCCGTCACCCTGCTCGGCGGCCTCGCGCTGATGGCGCTGATTCATGCCGGCGCCGACATGGCGCTGCACCTTCCCCGCAAGGAGATCCGCTCGTGACCAATGCCGTGATTGCCGCGCTGATCGCGCTGTGGGTTCTGGTGCTCGTGCTGGCGCTGGTCGTCGTCGCGCTGCTGCGGCAGGTGGGGATGCTGCACGAACGGCTCGGCCCGGTCGGCGCGCTGATGCTGCCGGGTGGCCCGGAAGTGGGGCAGGAGACGCCGGCGTTCGAACTGGAAGCCATCGACGGCCGCGCCGTCCGCATCGGCGGGACGGCGGACGGGCGATCGACCCTGCTGTTCTTCCTTTCGCCGACCTGCCCGGTGTGCAAGTCGTTGATCCCCGTGGTCAAATCGATCGCGCGCGAACAGGGGGACGCGTTGCAGGTGGTGCTGGCCAGCGATGGCGATGCGCAAGCGCAATACGAAATGGTGGTGCGCGAACGGCTGGAGGCGTTCCCGCTGGTGCTGTCGACGCCGCTCGGCATCGCTTTCCAGGTGTCGAAGCTGCCCCACGCCGTGCTGATCGACGCCAACAATCAGATCGTGGCCAAGGGCCTCATCAATAACCGCGAACATCTTGAAAGCCTGTTCGAAGCGAGCCGGATCGGCGTTGCCTCGCTGCAGGATTTCCAGCGCGCCCGCGCGGCGGGGCTGCTGGGGCAGAACCAGGGAAGCAAAGCATGAGAAGACTGGACCGCGCCGCCGAATACCTGGCCCGCAGCGCCGCGCGCGGCACATCGCGCCGGGGCTTCATCGGGCGGCTGGGCGCTTTCCTGACCGTATCGGGCGCCGCCACGCTGCTGCCGGTGGCGCGCGCGCGGGCGGAACGCGCGCCCAATCCCGTGCAGGTGCAGGAACAGGGCGATCCGATGTCTTGCGAATACTGGCGCTATTGCGCGGTGGACGGCTTCCTCTGTTCGTGCTGCGGCGGTTCGGCATCGTCGTGCCCGCCGGGAACCGAGCCTTCGCCGATCACCTGGGTCGGCACCTGCCGCAACCCGGTGGACGGGCGCAACTACATCATCAGCTACAACGATTGCTGCGGCAAGGCGGCGTGCGGGCGGTGCAATTGCAGCCGCGACGAAGGCGCGACGCCAACCTACCAGCCGACCACGTCGAACGATCTCGACTGGTGTCTCGGCACGCAGGCGGGGGTCGCCTACCACTGCTCCACGTCGGTCGTGCTCGGACCGGCGGACTGACGGCGCGGGGCGTGCGGCGACCGGTTGTCCTGCTCCCGTTGGCGCTGGTGTTCGGCGTCGCCGCGACCGGCACGGCGTCGGACGAGCGCGCGCACCGCGCCTGGGTGGACTATGCGCTGCACTGCCAGGGATGCCACTTGCCCGACGGGCGCGGCATGGCCGGCAAAGTGCCCGACATGCGCGGGCAGCTCGGTCCTTTCGCGGCCTTGCCGGGCGGGCGCGAGTATCTGGTGCGCGTGCCCGGCGTTTCCACCTCACGCCTCAGCGATGCCGACGTCGCCCGGCTGATGAACTGGCTGGTCCGCCGGATGGGGCCGATGCCGGCGGGGTTCGAAGACTACACAGCCGAGGAAGTGACGCGGCTGCGCGCGGACTGGCTACGGTCGCCGGGTCCGGTCCGCGCCCGGCTCAAGGCGGCAATGGCCGAGGCGCGGGTTCAGGCTCGCTGACCCGCAACGAAGGCGCGCAATGGCTTGCATCCGGGCGCGAGGATGGCCGCCGCGCCCACGCCGCCGACCACGGTCACCAGCGCGAGCGATCGCACGATCCCCGCGCCCGCGCCGAACAGATGGTCGTTTAGCAGGCCGATCAGTAGCGTTCCCGCCCCCGCGCCCAGCAGCGACGTACAGCAGATCAGCAGCGCCGAGACCCGCGCGCGCATGGCCGGCGGCGCGACGATCTGGACGAGCGCGCCCGACGGTGCGATGGGAAACGACGAAAAGAACTGTAAACCCGCCAGCAGCGCCAGGCCCGTGCCCGGCGAAGGCGCGAAGGCCAGCGCGCCGCCGAACAGCGCGGAACATAGCCCCCCGATCATGCCGACGCGCAGCGCGCCATCCCCCCGTCCGCTGCGGCGGTCGAGCAGGTCCATCAGCCAGCCGCTGGCATAGGCGCCGCCGCCGCCCGCGCAGGTCGCGATCAGGCCGAGCCATAGCCCGGCCTCGCGCGTGTCGAAGCCAAAGGCGCGGGTCAGCACGGCCGGCGCCCAGGCCAGCGTGCCGAACAGCGCCCAGCCGGTCAGGGCATAGCCGGCAAGGTGCGGGCCGAAGATCGCGCGATGCCGGCGCATCATGGCGAAGACCGCGCCGATGCCCGGCGGGGAGGCTGCCTGTTCCGCTCTCGCCGTAGGGCGAGGGTCGCGCACGGTCATGGCGACAATCAGCGCCAGTAGCAGGCCCGGCAGCCCCACGATCATGAAGCAGAGCTGCCATGGCCGCAGCGCCAGGCCCGCAATATGCACCGTGCCGTGCGCCGTCGCCGCCGCGATCACCGCGCCGCCCGCGACGAAGGCGAGCCCCGCGCCCACAAACGAGCCGAGCGAATAGACCGCCAGCGCCCGGCCCAACTTTTCGCGGGAAAAGAGATCGGCGATCAGCGATTGCGTGGCGGGGGAAAGAGCGCCTTCGCCCGCCCCCACCATCACGCGCGCGCCGAACAGCGCGGCGAAGCTGCCGGCAAGGCCGCAGGCGGCGGTGGCGAGGCTCCACACGGCGATGCCGGCGGAGATGACCGCCGGGCGCGCCATCCGGTCCGAAAAGCCGGCGATCGGCACGCCGAGCGTGGCGTAGAAGATCGCGAAGGCGAAGCCGTGCAGCAGGCCGAACTGGGTATCGCTGATGCCGAGATCGGCCTGGATCGGCCCGATCAGCAGCGACAGGATCTGCCGGTCGACGAACGACAGCACGTAGGCCGCCATGCAGATCGCCACGACATACCACGATGCGGCGCTGTCCTGTGCGATGGTCCGGTCACGCATGGGCCGGTGCCAGCACGAAATCGAAAGCGCAGCGCCACGGCGTCGCGGCATCGGGTGTGGGTTCGTAGTCCACGATCAGCGGCGCCTTAACGCCGAACACCGCATCGCTTTCCAGCCATGCGTCGCCGGCAACGAACGTATGCGTCACCAGCCGGTCGAAACCGGGCGCAGAGATGATGAAATGGGTATGCGCCGGGCGCCACGGATGCCGCCCGGTCGCTTCGAGCATCTGGCCCACCGGACCGTCATACGGGATGGGATAGGATACGGGCTTGATACCGATGAAGGCGTATCGTCCGTCCTTATCGGTTAAAAATCGACCTCGATTATTCCATTGTGGTTGTACGCCGGGTTGCTGAACATCGTAAAAGCCATCGGCGTTGTCCGACCATACGTCGATCTCCGCGCCGGCGATGGGCTGGCCGGCGATGTCGGTCACCATACCTTCGAACAGGCAGGCTTCGCCTCCGCCATCTAGACAGATGCTTGCGCCCATCTCCCGCACCGGCGCGCCGGCGACGTGGAAAGGCCCGAGCACCGTGTTCTGCGTGGCCTTGTCCGGCCGGCGGTTGTTGATCGCATCGACCAGCATCGATGCGCCCAGCACGTCGCTCAGCAGGATGAACTCCTGCCGTTCCGCGCTGCAGATGCGGCCGGTGGCGGTCAGGAAATCGATCGCCGTGGCCCATTCCTCGCCTGTCAGCTCGACGTCCTTGATGAAGGCGTGCAGGTGCGTGACCAGCGAGCGCATGATCCGGTCAAGGCGCGGGTCGATGTCCGCGCCCAGCCGGGCGTTGACCGCCTCGGCCGATTGCGCCTCCGTAAAATAGCTCATGCGCCTTGCTCCCTGATGATTGGCCCGGTCATGCCGGTTGCTCTCCCTGCCACGCCCGTGCCAGCAGGTCGCGGATCGGTCCGCGTTCGACCGGGCGCGGGTTGGGATAGGTGTTCTGCGTGGCCAGTGTGGCGGCGCGGTCGATATCGCTTTCCGCCATGCCGAGCGCGGCGAGCGAGGTTGGCGCGCCCAGGTCGCGCGCCAGCCGGTGCAGCGCCCGCGCGGGATCGTCGCCCAACGCTTGCGCCAGCGGGGCGAGTTCCGCCACCGCCGCCGGGGTGTTGTAGGCCAGCGCGTGCGGCAGGATCACGGTATGCACCTCCGCATGGGGCAGGCCGAAGCTGCCGCCCAGCGTGTGGCACAGCTTGTGGTGCAGCGACATCCCGACCGCGCCCAGCACCGTGCCGCACAGCCATGCCGCATAGAGCGCATTCGTGCGCGCGGGCAGATGCAGCGGATCGGCGGCGATGCGGGGCAGGGCTTCCACCATGGCGCGTGCGCCTTCCAGCGCCATCAGGCTGGAAACGGGATTGCGATCCGGCGCGTAGAGCGCCTCCACCGCGTGCGCGATGGCGTTGAAGCCGCTGGTAATGCTGGTCGGCAGGGGCAGGTCCAGCGTGAGATCGGGATCGTAAAGCACCAGATCGGGCAGCAGCCGGGGATCGCGCACCGTCGTCTTCATACCCGCCGCCGTCTGCCCCAGCACGGGCGTCACTTCCGAGCCGGCATAGGTGGTGGCGACGATCGCCTGCCGGCAGCCGGTGTGCAGGGCGATCGCCTTGGCTAGGCCAACCGCCGTGCCGCCGCCGTAAGCGAGCACGCCATCGGCATCCACGTCGCGAAATTCGGCGAGCGCGGCTTCGGTCACCTCGACTGGGGTGTGCATCGTGGCATGGGCGAAATGGCTGGCGATCCTGCTTTCGAGCGGTTCGGCAATCGCCTGCGCCTTGTCCCGCTGCCCCGGCGTCGAAACCAGCAGCAGCCGGCGGCAGCCGAGCGTTTCGATTTCCCCGGCAAGGTGTGCCGCGATCCCTGGCCCGAAGAGGATGCGTGCGGGCAACGTGGTATAGGCGAAGCGGTCGAGCATGGGCCTCCTGCGGGAAAGGCGCATGGTGGGCGGCGGCAGCAAGGCGCAAAATCGGTTTTTCGCAATCGCTGTACGCTATACGAAGCAAAATCCGGTATCGGCCACAACAGGATCGAGGATGCACGCAAGATGACGTCTGCCAGCCACGATGAACCCCTCGTCCTCGTGCATCGCGATCGGGGGCGCTTCGATCTGGTGCTCAACCGCCCGGCGCAGTTCAACGCGCTGTCGGAAGAGATGCTCGCGGCGCTGAAAGCCGAGCTGGCCGTTGTCGCGGCCGATCCCGCTGCGCGCTGCGTGGTGCTGTCCGGCGCGGGCCGCGCGTTTTGCGCGGGGCATGACTTGCGCCAGATGCGCGCCACGCCCGACATTGCCTATTATCGCGATCTGTTCGGTGCCTGTACCGAGGTGATGCAGGCCATCGCCGCCTTGCCGTTGCCGGTGATCGCGCGCGTGCACGGCATCGCCACGGCGGCGGGATGCCAGCTCGTCGCCAGCTGCGATCTCGCGGTCGCCTCCTCCGAGGCGCGGTTCGCCGTTTCGGGGATCAACGTCGGCCTGTTCTGCTCGACGCCGGCTGTTGCGCTCTCGCGCAACGTGCCGGCCAAGCGCGCGTTCGAGATGCTGGTGACGGGGCAGTTTATCGATGCGGCCACGGCGGAGAGCTGGGGTCTGACCAACCGGACCGTCGCGCCCGGGGATCTCGATGCGGCGGTAGATGATTTCGTTCGCACGATCATGGCCAAGAGCCCCGCCGCGATCCGCCATGGCAAGGCGCTGTTCCATGCCCAGCGCGAACGCCCGAGCGCTGATGCCTATGCGCTGGCTACGGAGGTGATGGCGCGGAACATGATGGAGGAAGACGCCGGCGAAGGTATCGACGCCTTCCTGCAAAAGCGGGCGCCGGTATGGGCGGGCGCTTAGGCGTGGCGATGGGGAAGGAAGAGCGTTTGGAAGCCGTGGCGGACCGCTACGCGGGGATGGTTGCCGTCCCGGCTGGCACTTTCACGATGGGATCGGAAGCGTTCTATCCGGAAGAAGCGCCGCTGCGCCGCGTGAAGGTCGATGCCTTTCACATCGACGAGACGCCCGTGACCAACCGCCAGTTCGCGCGCTTCGTGGAGGCAACGGGGCATGTGACGCAGGCCGAGATCGCGCCCGATCCGAAGGACTATCCCGATATGTTGCCGGGCATGGACCGCGCCGGATCGCTGGTGTTCCGCAAGACGCGCGGGCCGGTGGATATGAGCGCGCCGGGCAACTGGTGGCACTTCGAATTCGGGGCGGACTGGCGCCATCCGCTTGGCCCCGGCAGTTCGCTGGACGATCTGGACCTGTGGGACCACCCGGTCGTGCATGTCGCATGGGCGGATGCCGATGCCTATGCGCGCTGGGCGGGCAAGGATCTGCCGACCGAAGCCGAATACGAATATGCCGCGCGCGGCGGCCTGGAAGGCCGCGAATACGCCTGGGGCGACGAGCTGGCGCCGGGCGGGCAGATGCTGGCGAACTACTGGCAGGGCCTGTTCCCCTTCGCCAACCAGTGCCTGGACGGATGGGAGCGGACCTCGCCGGTGCGGTCCTTCCCGCCCAACGGCTATGGCCTGTACGACATGATCGGCAACACCTGGGAATGGACGCGAGACTGGTGGAGCGACCATGCGGCGCAGGTCGATCTCAAGAAGCCGAAAGGCTCCTGCTGCACGGTTTCCAACCCGCGCGGCGGCAAGCTGAAAGGCAGCTACGACCCGGCGCAGCCGACGGTGCGGATCGGGCGCAAGGTGCTGAAGGGTGGATCGCACCTGTGCGCGGCGAACTATTGCCAGCGCTACCGCCCGGCGGCGCGCCACCCGGAAATGGTCGATACCTCCACCACGCACATCGGCTTTCGCTGCGTGGTGCGCGCGGGCTGATCGGCGCCTACCAGCGCCGTGGTTTCATACGCACGGTGACGACCGGGCCGAGCGTGTCCGCGTTTTCACCCAGTGCGAAGCCGTAATCGCCGCCGGCGATGGACCATGCGCCGTTCTTCCAGTCCGCCAGCAGGCGCGGATCGATCGCGACCGTGACCGGTTGCGATGCGCCGGCCGCCAGATCGACGCGCGCGTAGCCCACCAGACGCTGCCGGCGTGCACCGGCCTGCGTGACCATGTAAAGCTGCCCCACCGTCGCGCCGGCGCGCTTGCCGGTGTTGGCGACCGTGAACGTGGCCGTCGCGCCGTCGGTCTTGAGGCGGCTGGCGGCGAACGTGGTGTAGGACAGGCCGTGACCGAACGGGAACAGCGGCTTTTCACCCTTGCGGGCGAACCAGCGGTAACCAAGGTCGGAGCCCTCGATGTCGTAGTTGGCGACAAGGGCCATGTCCGCGTGCGGCGGATTGCCGGTGAAATCGGGTTCGAGCACGTCGAAACCATCGACCTTCTCGCGCGGAAGCTGCTTTTCGGCGGCCGGGAACGTGATCGGCAGGCGGCCTGAAGGATTGGACTTGCCGAACAGCACGTTCGCAATCGCTTCCGCGCCCCGTGCGCCCGGATACCATGCCTCGATCACAGCGGCGGTCTTGCCAAGCCACGGCATCAGCACCGGCCCGCCGGTTTCGAGCACGACGATCGTATTCGGATTGGCGTCCGCCACCGCCGCGATCAGCGCGTCCTGCCCGTTGGGCAGCGTCAGATCGGGCTGGTCGAACCCTTCGGTCGACCATTGCGTGGCGAACACGATCGCGACATCGGCCTGCTTCGCCTGCGTAACCGCTTCGGAGATATAGCGGCCGTTGCGATAGGTAACGGCAGCGTCGCCGGCTTGCGCCTTGATCGCCTTCAGCGGAACGGAGCGGTGATAGGCCTCCTGTATGAAGGCCGCGAAGCCGCTACCGCCGCCCAGCGGGATCGATACCGCCGGCCCGCCCTGGCCCTGCACCTGGCTTGAGCCTGCGCCCGAAACGACGCCGGTGTCGGCGTAGCCGCCGATGACGGCGATCTTTTTGGCCGAAGCGGCAAGCGGCAAGGCCCCCCGTTCGTTGCGCAGCAGGACGATGCCCTGTTCGGCGGTATCCTGCGCGATCCTGCCATGCGCATCGAAATCGATCTTGCCGCCGGGGCTGACGGGAAATTTGTCCAGCCCGTTGTCGTAGATCGCCCAGAGCACGCGGCGGTTCATGTCATCGCGCCGCGCGGCCCAGGCGGGCTTGGTGGCGGCTGCCTCCGCGAGCGGGCGATCGAAGAACATCGCCTTGTCGAGCTGTCCGCCCGATTGCTGGTCCAGCCCGTTCATCGCCGCCTGAAGATCGGGCACCGCGCCCCAGTCCGACATCACGAAGCCCTTGTAGCCCCAGTCGCGCTTGAGCACTGTGTTCAGCAGCCAGTTGCTGGAACAGGCCGGGTCGCCATTGACCTTGTTGTAGGCGCACATCACCGAGCCCGGATTGCCGATCTCGATGCCGAGCTGGAAGGCCAGCAGATCGCTTTCGCGCGCGGCGCCTTCGGAAATTCTGGAATCGACGAACTTGCGGCCGGTCTCCTGCCCGTTCAGCGCGAAGTGCTTAATCGTGGCGATGATGTGGTTCGACTGGATGCCCCGGATCGCATGGCCGGCGAGCGTGCCGCTGAGCAGCGGGTCTTCGCCGAAATACTCGAAGTTGCGGCCGTTGCGCGGATCGCGCATCAGGTTGACGCCGCCGGCCAGCATCACGTTGAAGCCCTTGGCGCGCGCTTCGGCGCCGATCATCGCGCCGCCCTGTTCGATCAGGGCGGGATTCCAGGTCGATGCCATGGCGAGGGCCGATGGCAGCGCGGTGGCTCCATCGCGGCGCAGCCCGAACACGTAGGCCACGCCAAGGCTGGCGTCGGTTTCCTTGAGCGCGGGAACGCCCAGCCGGGCGATACCGCCGACATAGCCGGCGCCGGGAATGGCATCCGCCGGGATGGGTGGCGGAGTGGCGCCGACCGGCAGCGGCATGATCCCGTGGGTCAGCACGGACCTTTCGTCCTGCGTCATCTGCCGCAGCGTCGCTTCGGCCCGGCGCAGCGAGTCTTCGCCGGCCTTGTTCGGTGCGGTGGTGCCCTGTCCGGTGGAGGGAGCCTGATCGCGGGCGGCGACCGTTGTGGCGGCCGCGGTGCCAAGCAGGACGGCAAGGCCCGCCTTCATCATTTTCCTGGTCATGCTTCCTGTCCCCCGTTTCTTGTCGTACCTGGCCGTGGCGTAGCCACCAATCATTCCGGCCGCCGGTCGAACATGTCCGAATACCGGCACGTCAGCGCCCCCGGTTGCGCCAGAGCACCGCTGCCATACATGGCCCATTGCGCATCCCACAGCCTCTTCATCTCGGCAACCTTGGCCGGATAGCGCGACGCGAGGTCCGTGCTTTCGGAAAAGTCGTTGTCGAGATCGAACAGTTCCCAGCGGTCGTTGGCATAGGGCTGGTCGCAGTCATGCAGCGCCACGGCGCGCCAGCGGCCGCTGGTGATCGCCCGGTTGCCGCGCAGCTCGAAATACTGCACCTGCCGGCCCGGCGCTTTGCGGCTGCGCACCGTGGGGAGGAACGATGTGCCGGCGACCGGGATTTGCGGCACGCCTTCGACGATCATGTCGAAGCGGGCCTGCGCCGCTTCCAGCAGCGTGGGCGCGATATCGATCACGTCGACGAATTGGCGGCGGATTGCGCCGCCATCGTGGACCATGCGGGGCCAGTGGAAAATCATCGGGGTGCGCGTGCCGCCCGAATAGGGCCACAGCTTGTAGCGCCGCAGAGGCGTGTCCCCCGCCATGGCCCAGGGGCGGGGATATTCCGCCTGCGTCTTGCCGGTTCCCAGTTCGTCGATGCGGGCGCGCTGTTGCGCCGGCGTGACCGTATTGGCGCGATAGAGGCCGTCGAAGAAGCCGGCTTGCCCGGCTTCGGAAGCCGCGCCGTTGTCGGACAGCAGCACAACGATCGTGTTGTCGAGCGCATTCCGGTCGCGCAGGGCATCGAGCACCCGCCCGATCTGCCGGTCGCAATGTTCGATGAAGCCCGCATAGACCGCCATGTACCGGGCGAAGACGGCCTTTTCGTCTTCCGACAAATCCGCCCACGCGCGATCACGCGTTTCCCGCGCGGGCAGCAGCGTGTTTTCGGGGATCAGTCCCATCCGTTTCATGCGGACGAAGCGCTCCTCCCGGATCGCGTCCCAACCCTTTGCGTAAACCGCGTCATAGGGGGCGGAATATTCGCGCGGCACCTGGATCGGCGAATGCGCCGTACCGAACGCGAGGTTCAGGAAGAACGGCGCGGCCGGGTTCCGGTCGAGATGGTTCGAGACGAGGCCGATCGCCTTGTCGGCCAGGTCCGCGGAGAGGTGATAGCCCTCCGGGAAATCCCGTTTCAGATAGCCGTTGTTCTCCACCAGTTCGGGTCGATACTGGTCCGTCCAGCCGCGCGGGAAGCCGTAGAAATAATCGAAACCACGCTGCAGCGGCCAGTTGTCGCGCGGGGCGTCCGCGCCCAGCTCGGCCATCGGGATCATATGCCATTTTCCGATCGCCCAGGTGGCATAGCCCCGCCGCTGCAAGGCCTGCGCCATGGTCTGCGCGTTGCCCGGCAGGCGGAACAGGCGCGCCATCTGCGGATCATCGGGGGTCACCGCCGCGACATCGGGCACATCGGGCATGTTGACGGTGTGCGCGTTGCGCCCGGTCAGCATCGCGGCGCGCGTGGATGCGCACACGGCCTTGGTATCGAAATGGACGTAGCGCAGGCCCGTCTTGGCGAGGCTGTCGATCACCGGCGTGCGGATTTCGGAGCCGAAACAGCCGATGTCGGAATAGCCCACGTCGTCGAGCACGATCGTGATGATATTGGGGCGCGGCCCTTTGCCGGCTATGGCCCGGGCGGGCGCGGTCCCCAGGGTGGTCGTGGCGAGGAGCGCGCTGACGAAGTGACGTCGGGAAAGCTGCATGGGTCAGGCGTTCCTGCACGGTCGGGGAGCGCCGGCGCATCGGCCGGCACTCCCCGCGTTACGGATCAGAAGTGAACGGCCGCTTCGACGCCGAACGTGCGGAAGGCATCCGGGGTCAGCAACTGGGTATAGCCGGCGCCGGTTGCCGAAGTATCGAGCAAGCCGGTGCCGATAAGCGTGGCGAAATGCTTGTTGGTGAGGTTCTTGCCGAACACCGCAAGGCTGTAGCGTCCGTCCTGCGTCTCGATCGACAGCCTGCCGTTGAGCAGTCCGTAGCCAGGCTGGACGGTGTTAGGATCGCGGAAGCTGAACAGCGTGCGCGACCGGTAGGTGAAGGACAGGTTTGCGCCGCCGCGCAGATTGTCGCCGATATCCTTCCGGTAGCTGGCGTTCAGCGAATAGGCCCACTTGGGAGCGTTGGTCAGCGCCTGGCCCGTCACGTCCTGCCGGCCGGTCACGCAGCCGAGCGCGGCGGTCTGCCCCGGATAGCAACTGACGATCAGCCCGCGTACTTCCGTGTCCGTAAACGCAAGATTGCCCGAAAGGCTGAGGCCGTCCATCGGGCGCAGGATCGCCTCGATTTCGGCGCCCTTGGTCACGAGCTTGCCGGCGTTGGTCAGCTGGAACGAGGTGAGTATTGCGCTGTAGGTCTGCGCCTGAAAGTTGGTGAAGGTTTCGTAGAAGCCGGTCGCGTTCAGCGTCAGCTTCCGGTCGAACAGCGTCGTGCGCACCCCCACTTCCCAATTGCGCGCTATCTCCGGCTTCAGCACCGCCAGCCCCGCGTTCACCGTCGCCGCCGTCAGGTTGTTGAGCAGGTTGAGCGCCGGTCCCTTGTAGCCGCGGGTATAGCTGGCATAGGCCATCACATCGGGCGAAGCCTGATACTGGATGCCGAGCTTGTAGCTGAAATCGGTGTCGGTGGCCTTCAGCGTGGGGGTGACATAGGCCGGCCCGCCCAGGCTCGGCATGGCGGCGATCGCGCCTGGCAGCACCGTGCGGTTGAAGTGCGCCACCGCCTGTTCGGATGTCAGGCGGAATCCGCCGATCAGCGACAGGGAGTCGGTCAGATGGCCAGTGAGCTGCCCGAACGCGGCCACGTTCTTCGTGGTAATGTCGCGATCGACCTGGTTGCCGAGATATTGCCCGGCAGGCAGATTGACCGTCAGATTACCTTTCACCTGCGTGCGCGTGGTGACGTCCTGCCAGAAATAGTAAAGGCCGAGGACATATTCGATCGGCTTGCCGGCCGGCGAGGTCAGCCGCAGTTCCTGCGTGAACTGCTTTTGCTTTTGCAGGGCGTTGTTCAGGCTGACCACGGGCAAGGGAACGAGATCGGGATCGTTGTTGTCGAACACCCGGAATTCGCGATAGGCCGTGATCGAGGTGATCGTCTGGCCGCCGAGTTCCGTGTTGATTTCGACGGAGGCGCCGCCGGTCTTCTGGCGGTTGAAGTAATCGCCATCGATCGTCACCTGCCGGTTGATCGGCCCGAGGGCCTGGCTCGCCAGCAGCGCGGCGCGAGTCTGGCCGTTGTAGTAGGTCGTGGTCGGCAGCACCGAGCGCACGGTCGAGGTGCAGCAGTTGCGGTTGCTCTCGCCGTAGTCGCCGATGACATAGATCGAGGTAACGTCGCTCGGCTTGAACAGCAGTTTGCCGCGCAGGCCCCAGCTGTTGTTGCCGTTGAGCTTCTGGCCGTTGACGGTGTTGGTAATGATCCCGTCGGCAGTCGAGCGGAAGCCCGAGAGGCGCAGCGCCGCGCGGCCCTGATCCAGAACCGCCGATCCGGTGGCCTTCAGGCGAACGTCCTTGAACGTGCCGTAGCTGGCCGAGGCCGAGAGGGAGGACGTGTCCAGATCGGGCTTGCCGGTGACGACGTTGAGCGCGCCGGCCGACGAATTCTTGCCGAACAGCGTGCCTTGCGGGCCGCGCAGCACTTCGATGCGTTCGATATCGTTGAAATCGAAGAACGAAGCGGCCGACCGGCCGATGACCACGCCATCAACCACGGTCGAAACCGACGGCTCCACGCCGTCCGAGAAGTTGAGCGTACCGATGCCGCGGATCGACAACCCTTGCCCGCGCGTGTTGGCGCTGTTGGTGAAATTGATCGAAGGCGAGACCTGCGAAAGCTGCTCCAGCCCGCTGATCCGGTTGTCCGCCAGCACGGTCGATGACAGCACGGCAACCGAAACGGGCACTTTCTGGAGGCTCTGTTCGCGCTTCTGCGCGGTCACCACGATCTCGCCGCTGGCGGCTTCTCCATCCGCGGCCGCGCTGTCCTGAACCTGCTGCGCATGCACGGACAGAGGCAGCGAGATGGAAAACGCCACGCTTCCGAGCGACAGCATTGTGCGGCGATAATTCATGACACCCTCCCTTGTCTGACCGAATTGAGATCGGTCCGATTCCGTTTGCCCCAGGACGCAAAGCGATTCGGGACAACGTTGTCCCGAACGCATAGTGTCGCGCAAAATCGGCGTCAACAGCGGACGGACTTCCGGGAATCTCTGTGGCTGTCAGCGCGCCACAGGTGCCAGCGATTGGCGGGGCACCAGTTCGTAGGGCATGGTCACAACCCGGTCCCATGTCACGCCGTCTCGCGTGTCACGCTTGATCAGGCTGTTACCCGCCAGACGGGCAATTTCGATCGTCGATTGCCGCACCGTGGCGATCCGAGGCCAGGTATGAGCGGAAACGGCAAGCCCGCCGAAACCCACCAGCGACAGCTGACCCGGCACGTCGATGCCCCGTTCGATGGCGGCCGCGAGCACCCCGGCGGCCATTTCGTCGTTCGCGGCAAATATGGCGGTTGGACGTTCGGCCAGAGCCAGCAGTTCGTGCCCCATCTCGAAGCCCGAGGTGAACAGGAAGTTGCCCTGCCGCACCTCCACACGGGTGCCTGCCACGCTGCCGACGATGTCGAGAAAGCCGATCTTGCGTTCGCGCTGGGCCGTATGGCTTTCCGGGCCGTCGATAAAGCCGATCCGCCGATGCCCCATTGCGAGAATGGCTTCTCCCACGTCGTGCGCCGCCTTGTTGTTGTCAATGACGAAGCACAGCCCCCGGTCCAGATCGAGGCCGGGATTGATCCGCGCAAACGGAATCCCCGCGTGATCGAGGAGGTCGAGCACCCATGCGATATCGCATAGCGGCGGCACCAGGATAACGCCGTCCAGCTTTACCAGATCGAGAAAACGGCGCAGCATTTCTCCCGACATCCGGGCCTCCACGGAGGAGATGTTCTCGATGACCAGATGATGTTCTGCTGCATGGCACGCCTGCAGCAAACCCAGTATTACGTCTGCAGCATAACTCGGCATGTGATGATCGGGTTCGGAAGCGTGGAGGATCTCCGTATGCGATCCGATGATCAGTCCGAGGGCATGGGATTTGCCCCCGCGCAGCAAGCTGGCGGCCCTGTTCGGCTTGTAGTCGAGGTCCCGTATCGCCTGTTCAACGCGATCGCGCAGCTCTGCAGCGACGGTCGGAGCCCCGTTGAGAACACGGGAAACGGTCTTGAAAGACACGCCGGCGTGTTTGGCGATGTCGACAATGGTCACAGACCGTTTCAAGCATTCCCCCTGAGCACCTGCCGCAGAATAGGTTCACGGTTCAGGCGGCTGCTCCGTGAACGCCAGCCGCCTTTGCCGTGCCCACCACGGCAGAGGCCATGGCCGGAGGGCAATTACTCCAGAGCGGTCGGGATGGCCAGTGACGGATGATCGCCGCTGCGGGGGGCGTCATCCCTTCAAACCGCTGCGGCAAGATTGCCGTGAAGCAATTTGGCCCAGGCTCACCGTTTTGCGTACATGATCCGCAGCGTGGCGAACAAACGGCTGATGGCTTCGGCATTGACGACCGGTTCGTTGTCGCTGCGGCGCGCATAGGTCGTCATGAGAAGTCGCTTCGTGCTGTTCGCGGTCATAGCACATACGCCGTCCCGCGAGACGCTGACCGGCAACGCCATGCACCAAAAGGCGGGGCCTTCCCCCTTGCTGCCGGTTCGTGCCGCGACGCCGATCGGAGTATCGACGAGCTTGCTGGCTTTCACTTCCAGCATTGTTGCGGCGTCGTCAGGGGCGGTATTGGCGGCGACGACCGGCGTGTCGTACATATAGACGTCTATGGCCGGCGCGCCGGCGTAAACGATCCGCGAACGGGCGATCCAGTCGGCGCTGCTGGGAGGATCGAGCTCCACTTCCTGCCGGGTGACGCGTTCGGCCCCATTGCCGCTGCCCACCGGCGGAAGCGTGCCGGCGAGAGCGCGTGCGGTGAAGGCACGCTTCCCGCTCGACGCCCCGACGGTTGTCTGGCGCACGCCGGCAGAGGAACCGCCAAGAGTGCCGAGCGCTTCCTGGGCAAGGTCCACCGTGCGATTGTAGCTATCCTTGTCTTTGCCCAGGTCCAGCTGGCCTAACGACATTGTCGCGCCGGTATCAGGCGCCGGAACACCATGCCCCCCTGTTTCGGCGGGATGGCTCTCGTTCGCGGCAACCGTCGTGTTCCCGGCATTGGACGAGGGGTGGCAACCCGCCAGCAAGGCGATTGCGACGATGCTCGGATACACTCTCATTTCGATCGCCCCATTTTCTTTGGACAAATATATTGTTATAAGAATGCATAGCGCTCCGCAAGAGGAAACAGGGCGCTTCACACAATTATGGCTTGCGCGCCGACTGATCCGTTGGAACAAGGAAAGCTATCCACGACCGCGCGCTTTCGGGGGTGAAAATGCGGTGGTTCAAGCAGATACTCGCGTTCCTGTCGCTCTCGGTGATCGCGATCCCCGCGCTTGCCGAAACCGATCATCTGAAGCGCAGCGTCGTGCGGGTGGTCACGCTCGCGCAGACAGCGGACGGTGTCGTCGTTGTCGGCCATGGCACCGGCTTCGCGGTCAGCCCGAGCGACATTGTGACCAACGCCCACGTCGTTGAAGACTATCTCCAGCTCAAGGCACAAGGCACCCCGGCTGCGCTGTGGGTCATCCCGGCGCGCGGCGGAAAGCCGCTCGATGCCTCCGTCAAGGCTTTCGACCGCGACGGGAACGATCTGGCGGTGGTGAATATTGGCGAGGCCACGATTCCCCGCGCCACGCTCTATGGCGGTTCGATCAGCGGCGATCTCGAGGCCGCCGCCCTTGGCTATCCCGGAAACGTCGATCGCGCGCGCAGCGTTGGCGCGGACGGCACCGTGAGCCCGAGCGCGCCCGAAGTGCGACGCGCGCAGATCACGTCGGTTCGCGACAGTGGCGCGCCCTGGAACGTGGACAAGGGCGTCCTGGTCCACGATCTCGCCACGGCGCCCGGCGACTCCGGCGGGCCGATCTCCGATCTCTGCGGCCGCGTGTTGGGCGTCAACGAGTCCGGTACGAAGACGGGGGAATCCGGAGCGAATTTCGGCTTCGCGATTACCGGCGCGGATCTGCGCGCGTTCCTGGACGCCAACGGCATCCAGTATGCCAGCACCATGCAGCCGTGCCTGAGCGACCGGCAGGCCACGGAACGCCAGGTCGATGCGATGTTCGCCGCCACCAATGCCGCCATGGCCAAGCTTCGCGACGCCGAGGCGGCCGACAAGGTGGCCGAGAGCATCAGGCGCGGCAAGACGATCCTCTGTGCATTGGCGCTTCTCGTCGTGGCCGCGCTCGCGGCCTGGCGCTGGCGCAAGGACGATCTGCGTGGAGCCGCCATCTTCGGCACGTTTGCGGTGGCGGCTCTGGCCGGCATCGTCATCGTTCAGCGTTCCCAGACCGCTGCCGCCGCACCCAACGTCCTGGCGGACACCGGCGACGCGACCTGCGCACTGGACGATCAGGCAAGCCGCATTGTCTTCGACACCGATGACAACAACCGGAAGACGGTCATCTCCCTGCTTGCCGGCCAGTGTTACGGGTCGGGGCGCAAGCTGTTCGCGCGCAACGGCGACGTCCTGACAAACGTCAATATCGATTCCGCGGACGAGAGCGTCTCGGTGTCATCGATCGACAAGGCGTCAGGGCGCTTCGAGTATCGCAATTATCTGCTCGAAAGTGAGCCTTTTGCGGCCGCGAAGGCGGCGCTCGAGAAGACGCCCGTGCAGGTCTGCGATGCGAGCGGCAAAGGCGGCGATCCCGCGCTGGCAGCCCGGCGCGTGAGCGAGGTTAGCGCGCTGCTGCCCAAAACCCCCACCGAGACGATCATCTGGAATTGCAAGCCCGATTCCAAAAATCCGCCGGCGAAATCTCGCGCGTGAGCGCCAACTTCGCCGGCATCGGACAGATACGACTCATCCGAGCGGCAGTCCGCGCCGCCGCAATTCCGCTTGGATCGCGAGGCCGGTGGAGCACAACGCCCCATCGTCCCCGGACGGGCTCCTGAATCCCTCGTATTCGGACCATTGCGCACGCAAGTCCGCGTCGCTCCAGTCGGCTATCATCGCGTCGATGTCGAGCGGCCGATACAGCGGTTCGAACTCCAGGGGCGTTCCCCACTCTCGGCCGTCATCGTCGAACAACGCTTGCGCCAACCCTTCGGTCAGCGTGCAGCGATGTGCATAGCCTTCCGCAGCGGCTTGATCCCGGAACCGCGGTGCATCGGGAAACAGCACGCCGGCTGCCACCTCGAGCCGCGCTGCCTCGCAAAGCCGGACGTCGATGGAGCAGGGAAGGAGGAGTTCCAGTCCGCCCCAGCTCGAAACGAAGAGGCCGACCGCCGCGCGGGTTTCGATGATCCTGACGAAATAGAGATGGGCACGCTCGCTTGCCAGATCGTGAACGCTTTCCATCCCGTCCTCCATGACTCGTGACTGCGTCTTTATGACATATACATTGTAAAAAGAAACAGTGCCTGTTAAAATGCTCGCGAAGGGATCGGGCATGATGCGATTCGGATGGAAATCACTGGCGGCAATACTCCTCGTGCTCATTGTCGGCGCGTGCGGTTCCGCGAACAAGGCGGACCCGGCGACGAACGCCCCGAATGCGATCGAACACGCCTCCTCGTCGCAAGACCTCTCCGATCCGGTGGACAATTGCGTCGCCACGCCTGCGACGCAGGAGGCGCTGGCGGCCGATGACACGCGGTGGCAACAGTTCGATTTCTGGGTCGACCGCATGCGCAGGGGCGTCGCGCGCCCGGCCGACAAGGGTGACCTCTCCGGGATCCAGCATTTCTGCGGCGCTTGGTCGGTGGTCGTTCGCCAACCCGGCGCGGACACGCCGTCCGGGATCATTGGCCTGCGGATCGCGGGGGATGGCAGCTACATCGCCATTGTCCGCGATGGCCTTGCCGACGACAATTACGCGTTTCATGTCGATCGCGGACAAATCGCGGTCAGCGACAAGGGATTGCGTTTCGTCTCGGCGCAGAACTGGAACGACGAGGGCCAATGGTTGCCGGTGACCGGCGGCGGCATGGTCGCGATGATGCAGCAGAAAATCCTCTGGTTCCGTCCGATCGGTCCCAATGCCCGCCGGCAGGTCGACACGGTCTTCCGGGCGGTTGCCTCCACCGACAAAGGCATGACGTCCGACGTCGCGCTGGCGATGGCCGTGGCCAAGGCCTGGGCGTCGGACGCGGAACTGCGCGCGCTGGAGGTGCGGCCGCATGACGGCGACTTCGCCAGTCCCGTCATCGTGCCCAGCTTCTATTCGCCAAGCAAGAATGCGACGATGGTAATGCTGTTCGATCCCGCGGCGGGCGAGTTGCCGGCGGGCAAGACCTATGCGGGCGACGCGACAGGCACCACCAAGGCGATTCCCGTCGATGCGATGGCTTTGCCTTCGCTTGGCGGAGGTGGCCGGGATGATGGTCCGGCGGTGCTGCGCTGGTGGGGCGAGGGCGCATCGGCCCGGCTGTGGTGGGTGTTTACGCGGCCGATGGTCGCCAGCGGCCGGGGCGACATCTGCTACGATGTGACGCAAGGCGGGCAACGCGATTGCCGGGCGCTGTTTGGCGATGACGTTGCCGATTACGAGCGGCGCGTGGCGCAGGTGATCGCGGCCCGGCGCCGCGCGCAGTCCCGCGCTCCGGCGAGCAGAGGCGATCGCGCTCCGTTCGTGCTGCGGCCTCCGTGCAGCGCATCGTTTCTGCAGCCGGGCGACGTCTGCAACGACTTCGGCACCGACAAGACAGTCCAGTGACGCATGAGATGCGTAACAGTGGTAGCCCGAAATGCCCTTGAGAGGAGGTCTCATGACCGGATTGTCCAGGATCGCCAGTCGTCTGTTTCCGCTGTTGTTGGCGCTTCTGGGCGTCGTGTGGTTCCTCGGGGCCGAGCGACAGGCGGTCGAGAGACATTGTTATGCCGTCGATGCCAGCAAGCGGGAATCGTTTGGGCCGATCGACTACATTGTCACGGGGTGGGACTGGCCCGTCCACTGGATGAACGGCACCCGCGCGCAAGCCATTCCCTGCAAACCCGGCGTGGCAGGCCTTGGTGAAAGCGCGATCAGGGTGCCGAAGGGTTCGATGGTCGGGAATGCGCTTGAGGGAAAGGACGGAGAAATCGCTCCTGGCGAGTTGTCCGGATCTTTGCCCATCGGCGATCCCTCGTCCTCGGCGCTCGGCCCGGAAGCGCGGGCGGTGCTCGAAAAGCGGCTGAAAGACCAACAGTAGCGCTGGCCCCGGCCAATCCGAGCAGCAGGACGCCCAGGTGGGCGGCCCCCTTCACGCGCCAAGCCCCATCTCGTATGTTAGCCGTTCGAACGGCAGTGGCGCCCGGTCGGGGAAAAGGTGATCGAGCAGATCGAACGATGCTGTGCCGGCAAGGATGGCCGCGCGCGCAAGCAAGGCGATTGCCAACTGGTCCGCGCCCAGGGCCAGCGTGGCGGCGGTCGAGCGCACCGCTTCAAGGTCTGCCACCTCCCGGATGAGGATTGCCACCGGGGTGGGCAAATGGTTCACGTCGGCTGACCGCAACGCCAGCACGCCATCCTGCGGCCAGAGCACCAGCGGCGACGCCTCGCGCAGCCGCGCGCCCAAGTCGCGCGGATTGTTGCTTGGCGCGCGCCGTATCTCCTTCAGCACCTTCCGGTTGCGCCACCAGTTGCCCAATCGCACGTGCCATGGGGGTAACGCCTTGACGTCCGGCCAGCGCGGCGAAGGACGCCGCGTGCGGCCGGGATGCGGGAAATCCCCCTCCGGAGCGGCGGGGCGTGCATCCGGCTCGATCGCGGGTGCCGCGGGCGGCACCGCCTGGATATCCGGCGAGGCATCGACGAGCGCGAGCTTGCGCATTGCCGGTAGCACGCCGGTGGCTTCGCCGTCCGCACCGAGGAAGACGAGGCTCGTCTCGCCGGTCAGCAAATTGCCCTTCAGCGCCAGCTCGCGTATGCGCGCGCGGTCGGAGGGAGCGGTCGAACCGGTGAGTGCCGCGATTTCCCTGGCCATGCGAAGGCCCATTTCCGCGCTGACGTCGTCGGCCGACCAGTCGCCATCCTTGCTCTGGAAGCCGGGTGGGATCACGATATCGAGCATCAGCGGCGCGGTGCCGATTGGCTGCACCGCTGGCAGGTCTTGCCCGTCGCACCGTACCCGGATCCCGTCCGCGCCCTCGATCTTCAGCGTGATCGGGTGCGCCATGCCGGTCTGGCGGGGAGACACGTGATCGGGGAGCGCGGGCACCCGGAGATCAGGGTCGACACCAGGACAAAGGCGGACGCTGGCCCCGCTTTCGCCCAGGCCGATAACGCTCTCGCAGGTCAGCGAAACGACTTCGCCAGGGCGCACCCCCGCCACGGACAGAGCGCGCCAGCCATGCTTGAGGTCTTCCAGAAGGATCGCCCGGTTGCCGTCGACGGCGGCACCGTCATAGGCCGTTTCGGCCCGGCGCCTTGCCCTGGCCTGGGCGACCCAGCGATGTTCGCCGATCCGGACCGTCACGCCATGGACGACCTCGTCGGTCAGCGCGGGTGGCATGGTGAGGACGGCCTCAATCGGTACGGCCTCGTGATTGGTGAAGGTGCGGGTGATGGTCAGCCGGGCGATCGGGGGAACGAGGCGCAGGCGTATCTCGGTGCGGTCGAGCAGCAGGGGAGGCCGTGGCGCCGCCGCCGGCCGAAAGAGCGGCATCAGCGGATCGATCAGCTTGTCCATCGTCGTGCCTCCTTGCGCGTTGACGGCCCGGCCGTTCAGCCGGCTGCCCGCTTGCGCGCTTTCGGCGCGTTCCCCGTGAACGCTTCGCGCAGCCTCGCTTCGGTCCGCGTGATGATCTCCTCCATGTTCGCCTCCCGGCCGATCAGATCGGGTGCGATGACGAGGGTCAGGCCGTCCATCACCGGCACCGGCACGCCCTCGCGCGCGTCCAGCAACAGGCGGATCGCGGCATTGGGGAAACCAAGGCCCTTCAGCCGCTGGAAGCGCCGGATCGCCTCGACGTGCGCGTCCCCATATGTCGCATAAGTGCGGCCACCCTCGGGGGAGGGAACGAACCCTTCGGAAATCAGGAAACGGATCTGCCGGATGGTGGCGCCGGTGATGGTCGAGAGTTCATCGAGCTTCATGCCCCTCTTTTAACATTATATTTGTAAAAAACAAGAATCCGTTGATCGATTGTCGCTGCATGCACCTCTGCCGGAGCGGCTTCTGCTCTCAGCTAGGGCAGGTATAGGAGTCTGCTGGCAGGGTGCAGGGAGCGGGATATGCGCGACGACACAATTAGCGAAACGCCGGAGGCCAAGAAGGCTGTCTTCCGGCGTCTGGTGGAACTGTATGCGCGCGCCGATGTGAACGCGTTAGAAGGCCTGATGGACACGCACTACGTCGGACACACTGCCGCCGGTCCGCGTGACTGGAACGGGTTTCGGCAAAGCATTCTCAACTTTCACGCGCTGTTCGATTATGTGGAGGACTCTTTCACCGTTGAGGACCAGTTTGTTGACGGTGACACGGTCGCGACCCGCATGACCGCCCATGTGCGCAATCGTGAAACCGGGAAACCCATGACCATGATGGGTATCAACCTTGCGGTGATCAGGGGTGGGAAAATCCATGAGGAATGGAATACCTGGGAAGTGATGGCATCGGTCGCGCAGGGCCATGGCAGCGGCCCGGACAACGGTTCGCTCTCGATTCGCGGGGCGCCGAAATCGACATGATCCCGCTGGCGTGCGGGCAGGCACCAAGGCGGGTGAAGCGACGTGTTCGCCCGGCGCTTTCACTTATTGCATGACAGCGCCCCGCAGGCGCTCTAGACGCGCGGCGTGTTCCTACTTCGTCGCCTTGCCCTGAACCATCGCGCGCTTGCTGGCGCGCTGATCGCGCTGGCGATGATGATGAAGGTGTTGGTGCCTGGCGGCTTCATGCCGGCCTACGAGCATGGCCACATCGTGATTAGCATCTGCTCGGGCTCTGCGCCCATGAGCATGGTGATGGCCATTCCCGACGTCGATCATGGCAAGCCGGGGCATGACGAGTCCCAGAAGCCCGAACATCCCTGCGCCTTCGCCGGTTTGACGGCCCATTCGCTGGCGGCGGCCGATCCGGTTCTGCTGGCGCTGGCGCTGGTGTTTGCCATCGCGCTTGCGCTGCGCCCCATGGCGCCGCCTGTCGCCAGGCAGCGGCCCTATCTTCGGCCGCCTCTCCGAGCGCCTCCGGTCCGTCTCTGACATCGCACCACGCATGACCAGCCCCCGGCTGTGTGCCCCTTGTGGCGCGCGCCGCGTGCGGATGCACCTGCCCTGAGACCGCATGGCGCGACGTGAACGTCGGCGCCCGCATCCCGGAAAGACCGTTTCCCATGAAGATATCCTACCTCGCCTTGGCCGCGAGCCTTATCGCCACGCCCGCGCTTGCGGAAAGCCGCGGCGCCGACGACGCTGACACCTCGCGTGCCAACGACATCGTTGTTACCGCCACGCCCGACCGGCAGCAGGCAACCGTCATGATCGACCGCATCGCCGGCGCGGTGGAAATCGTGCCGGACAGCGCGTTCAGGAACACACCGGTCCAGAATATCAAGGATATCCTGAGCTACGTTCCCGGGGTCATCGTTCAACCGCGCATGGGCGATGATGCGCGCGTCTCGGTCCGTGGGTCGGGATTGTCGCGTGCCTATGGCAACCGTGGCATCGCCATGCTGATCGATGGCATCCCGCTCAACACGTCGGACGGACTGCTCGATTTCTTCGAGATCGATCCGAGCGCTTACCGCTATGTCGAGGTGTACAGGGGCGCCAACGCGCTGCGCTACGGATCGAATGCCCTGGGCGGCGCGATCAATCTGGTGACGCCGACCGGCCACGATGCCGCGCCGCTGGAAGCGCGCATCGATGCCGGCAGCTTCGGTTATGTGAAGGGCCAAGCCAGCACGGGCGGTGCATCGGGCGATCTGGACTACTTCGCCACGATCTCCGCCCAGCGGATCGATGGCTATCGCGCGCACAGCAACGGTGATGCGCTTCGCGGCAATCTCAACATCGGCTACCGCCTCTCGCCCGATGTCGAGACGCGCTTCTATGTCTATGGCGCAAGCACCAATCAGCATATACCCGGCGAAGTCAGCAAGGCGCAGGCGCTCAACGCGCCGCGGTCGGCCAACCCGGTCTGGATCGCGCAGGATCAGCAGTGCAACGTGGATTCCATCCGGGTCGCCAACAAGACCACGGTGCGCATAGGCGAAACCAAGGTGGACGTGGGCGTCTTCTACAACCATCGCCATGTCGATCACCCGATCTACCAATATCTCGACTTCACGGTGGACGATTACGGAGGGTTCGTGCGCGCGGTCGATGATCGTACCATCGGCGGTCTGCGCAACCGGCTGATCGTGGGCGCCAACATCCAGAACGGCACGATCGACACGCATCAATATGTCAATGTCGCGGCCACCAAGGGCGCGCTGACCGCGTCGATGGTCGACAGGTCGAAGAACGTTTCCGCCTATGTCGAGGATGCGCTCTACGTGACGCCGCAGGTCTCGCTGATCGCCGGGCTGTCCTACCTTCACGCAAGCCGGAACCGGCGCGACCAGTTCCTGGCCGATGGCGATCAATCCGGCCGCAGGAGCTATGATCTGTGGAGCCCGCGCTTCGGCGTGCTGTGGGATGTCACGCCGGCCACACAGGTCTATGCCAATGTCTCGCGCAGCGCCGAGGTACCGAGCTACGACGCCAACGTCATCACCACACCAAATCTGAACGCGCAGCGTGCCACCACCTACGAGATCGGCACGCGCGGCAGGCACGGAGCGATCGGCTGGGACGTTTCGCTGTATCGGTCGGAAATCCGGAACGAACTGCAGTGCCTGACTACCGCGCCCTGGGCGCCGTGCAGCATCATCAATGCGGGCCGCACCGTCCATCAGGGCATCGAAGCCGGCCTTGACGCGGCACTGCCCGTCTCGGCCTTCGTGGCCGGCGACAGCCTGGCGCTCACCGCCGCCTACACCTACAACGATTTCTTCTTCGATGGCGATACGACCTATGGGCACAATCAATTGCCCGGTGTGCCGAAGCATTTCCTGCGCGCAGAACTGCTCTACAAGCATCCTGCCGGTTTCTATGCTGGCCCGAACGTCGAATGGGCGCCGGGGCACTATTTCGCCGACAATGCCAACAGCCTGACGGTCGATCCCTACGCCCTGCTGAACCTCAAAGCCGGTGTCGACATCGGCACGCGCTGGTCGCTCTACGTCGAAGGGCGCAACCTGACCAACAAGACCTACATCTCGACCGTGGCGGTTGCCGGTGCCGCCACGGCCGCGTCCGAGCTGTTCAACCCGGGGATCGGGCGCGCCGTCTATGGCGGCATCCGGTTCGCATGGTGACCGGCATGACCAGGACCACCCGTCGCATCGCAGGGGCGGCATCGCTCGCCCTCATCGCCGCCACCAACCTTGTCTCGCCCGCGCCCGCGCAAGCCGCCGAAAGCGAGACAGCGCCAAGCTGGACCAACGATATCGTCGTGACGGGCCAGCGTGGAAGCTATGCCCAGCCGGACACCAGTTCGGCCACGCGCACCGGCACGCCATTGATCCAGGTGCCGCAATCCGTGCAGGTCATCACCCGGACGCTGATCCAGGAGCAGGATCGGCGGACGCTTGGCGATGCGCTGGCCAACGTCTCGGGAGTCACGCCGACGCGATCGGAAGAGCAGTTGCTGATCGCGCCGCTCGTGCGCGGCTTCCCCGCAGAGGTCTATCTGGACGGGTTGCCCATCTATGCCGGCAACCAGCAAGCCTTTGATCCGACCAGTCTCGTCGGCGTCGAACGGATCGACGTGCTCAAGGGGCCAAGCGCCACGCTTTACGGCGGAGGCCTGGGAACGCCGCTTGGCGGCACGATCAACATCGAATCCGAACGCCCCGATGGCAAGCCGGGTGGCTATGTGGCGATGCGGGGCGGCAGTTTCGCGACGTGGAACCCCTATGCCGACATCAACGTGCCGCTCGCGCCAGGCATCGCCGCGCGGGTGGCGGCGGAGTACCAGCGCAACGATAGCTGGATCGACAAGGTTCGCGGGCGACGCTGGTCGGTGCAGCCAAGCCTGTCGTTCGAGATCGATCCGGCAACCGATCTGCTCCTGCAGGCGCAATTCAACGGCCGCAGCCAGCTTGAATATTCGGGGCTGCCCGCCGCACAGGCACTGGCCGGACAGATAGACCGCAATGCCTTTCCCGGTTCGCCCACCGGTCAGCCGCTCACCACCAACGACAACCGGATGGGGCAGGCAACGCTGCGCCACAGCTTCCGCGAAGACGTGAAGCTGACAGTCAGTGGCCGGTACTATGACAGTTCGATCCGCGAATACGGCAGCTTCGTCGATCCGGACTTCTTCCCGCCGGACTCCGCCTCGCCAACGGTCTATCCGATCATTCCGATCACCATGATCACCGATACCCGCGAGGTCACGCTCGACGCCAATCTTTCGGCCAAGGTCGGCATGCTCGGCGGATCGCACACCTTCCTGATCGGCGCCGACTACGATTGGACCCGCTTCTCCAGCAATATGGGCCTGTTCGTCAGCAACACGCCAGAAGGCACGATCGACCTCGCCAATCCGGTTTATGACGTGGTCTATACGCCGCAGGTGCCGGTCAACTATCTCCAGACCGACCATTACCGCACGCTGGCCTTCTATGTGCAGGATCAGGCGACGTACGGCCGGCTGCACCTGACTGGCGCCTTGCGCTACACCGCGCTCAACTTCCGCGAAGTCAGCAACATCGGGGTCGCCAACGACGAGACATACCACCGTCTCTCCCCCCGGATCGGCGCCACGTTCGACCTTGTGCCGGGTGTCGCGCTGTTCGCGGGCTACGCGACCGCCTTTCGCGCGCCGTTCGGGTTCGTCGGGCTGGGCGTGCCGAAGCCTGAAACATCGCGCAACGTCGAGGCGGGGATCAAGCTGGCGCTGCCCAAGGCGGGGCTGTCGGGCACGCTCTCGGCCTTCGACCAGACGCGCAACAACGTGGCCACGGCCGATGTGGCCAATCCCGGCTTCTTCATCCAGGCCGGACGCCAGCGCGCGCGGGGCGTGGAGGCTGACCTGGTCTGGGAACCGACGCCGGCCTTCTCGCTGCTTGCCAGCTATGCCTATACCGATGCCAAGGTGACGGCGGACAACGCGATACCGGTCGGCGACCTGCTGACCCGCGTGCCCAGGAGCAGCGGCCGCGTCGCCGCGCGCTACCGGATATTGAACGGCCCCGCCAAAGGCCTGGCGTTCGGCGCGGGCGTTACGGCGCTCGGCGCGCGGCAATTGACGCTGCCCAATACGCTCGCGGTGCCGGGCTATGCGCTGATCGATGCGCAGGCCGCCTACGATATTGGCCGTTTCACGATCCAGGTTTCGGCAATCAACCTGGGTGGCCGTCGGGCTTTCGATACCTACCAGTATTTCGGGAACCCGCTGGTGATGCCGGTGCAGCCGCGATCCGCCTATGTCACGTTGAAGGTCAGGCTTTAGGCCATGGCCGCGCTGGTGAGACACCTGACGCGATATTCGGGCTTCGGCATGGCGTTTGCGCTCGCGGCATCGGCCGCCATGGCGCGAGCGCCATCAGATGGATCGGTCATTGCGCTTTACCCTGACGGTGCGTTGGAATCGCTTGGCGTCCCGGAGGTGCGTCGGCAGGTTGACGGCGAGACCATGGTCTTCAACGTCAGCCAACCCACGCTCGAGCTGTTCCTCCCTGCGGCCGGATCGTCGAACGGTGCGGCGGTGATCGTCGCGCCGGGCGGCGGCTTTGTCGGGCTGGGATATGATGCCGGAGGAACGGCCGTCGCACGCCGGCTTGCGCAGCAGGGCGTTACCGCGTTCGTGCTCAAGTACCGCACGATCCGGAGCGGGGCCGACCCCATGAAGCTGCCCGAGTCCATATGCGGGAGATGGACACCATCATGGCGCGGGCGAAGAGCGGCCTTCCGGCCAAGGTTCCGCCCTTTGCCGGCGAGAAGCATGCGGTGGAGGACGGCGCGCGCGCCGTGGCGACGGTGCGCCACGGCGCAGCCCGGTGGGGTATCGATCCCGGCAAGATCGGAGTCCTCGGTTTCTCGGCGGGTGCTTTCCTGGCCGTCGACCTGGCGATTGGCGACAAGGCTTCGCGGCCCGATTTTGTCGGCCTGATCTATGGGGGGCTTCGCACGCCGGTCCCCGCCGATGCATCGCCAGCCTTCATCGCCGCCGCGGCCGACGACGAATTCCTGCCAAACGACGCGGCGCAGCTCTATGCCGCATGGCGGCAAGCCGGGGTGCCGGCCGAGCTTCATGTCTATGAGCATGGCGGCCACGGTTTCGATCTCAGGCCGAAGGGCACGACCAGCGACCGCTGGTTCGACGAATTCATCTGGTGGATGCAAGCACGCGGCCTGATCGAGACGGTTTGGTCGCGGTAATCGCGCGCCTTCTGGCAGACCGGCGCGCCGTGAACAGGGCGGCGCATATTTTTTCCTGTCGCCATCGCCTATGTCACACCGGCCGCCGCCATCTCGTCATGCAAGCAGGCATTGTGCATGGGAGATACGAACATGAAGCCTGTTATCGTCGGCGACGCGCGACGGATCGGTCTGCCTCTCGTTGCCCTTCCGCACGCGCAGGGCCATCGGCGCGTTGCTCAATCCCTGGAGAGGGCGGCATGAGCCGGGGCTTCCCGTTCGCGCTGGCCTCTGCGCTCGGCATCGGAGCCGCCTTCAACGGTGTTTTCATGCTGCTCTCCCCTGTCCGCTGGTACTTCGCGGTGCCGGGAGTCACCACTACCGGCCCGTTCAACCCGCATTTCGTGCGCGACATCGGACTGATTTTCCTGTTGGTTGCGATCGCAATGCTCGCAGGCGTCGCGCGGCCGGTGGCGCGTCTTCCGCTTTGGTCTGCCGCCGCGTTCTGGCTGGCGGGCCACGCGCTGTTCCATTTTTGGGAGGTGGCGGTTGGTATCTGCGGCACGGGCGCGCTCGCCCGGGATTTTCCCGCGGTGACCTTGCCGGCTATACTGACGACCGCGCTGGCGCTGTGGGCATGGCGCGATACGGCACGCGAGAGGTGCCGACCGCACTCGGTGGAGGACGCGCGTGCCGCGCAGGGATGAATATGTCGCTGATTTCGAGGCGCAACGGCCGCGGTTGTTGCGCCTGGGATACCGCATGCTCGGCTCCGTCAGCGAAGCGGAGGATGTGGTTCAGGAGGCATGGCTGCGGTGGGCGGCAAAAGCGGAAAGCGTCGATGCTCCGGCTGCCTATCTGACCCGCATCGTCACCCGCCTTTGCCTCGATCAGCTCAAGTCGGCCCGTGCCCGCCGGGAAACCTATGTCGGAGCCTGGTTGCCCGAACCACTGATGGAAACCACCGAGCCTGACGAGACGATCGCCGACGACCTGACGCTTACCCTGATGCTGGCGATGGAGCGCCTGTCCCCGCTGGAGCGCGCCGCCTTCCTGCTTCACGACGTGTTTGGCGTGGCGCTGACCGATATCGCCGCGACATTGGGGCGCGAGCCCGCCGCGGTTCGCCAGCTTGCCGCGCGCGCGCGCAAACACGTGCAGGATGCGCGCCCGCGTTTCCTGGTGGACGCGCGCGAGGCGGACCGGATCGCCCGGGCCTTCTTCACCGCTTCGCGCGAGGGCGATGCGGGCGCGCTGTCTGCGCTGCTCGCGCGCGACGTCGCGATCTATTCGGATGGCGGCGGCAAGGTGATCGCCTTCCGCAACATCGTGCGGGGGATCGATCGGGCACTGCGCTTGTTCGCCGGGCTCAAGCGCAAAAATGCGTCGATGCCGACGCTCCTGCGCACCGCCACGATCGATGGCCTGCCGGGGTATGTCAGTGTCGATCGAGGCGACGTGCTGCAGACGACCGCGCTCGACGTGCGCGATGGGCGGATCTCGGCGATCTACATCGTGCGCAATCCTGACAAGCTGCGCCATCTTGCGGCCGCTTTCGGCACAAGCAGCGGATAGCGCTACGCGCTGTCGCGCACGACCAGTTCGGGCGTCATCTGGACCGACGGGCTGTCTTCGCGCCGCAGCCGGGCGGCGAGAGCGCCGATCATCAAGCCCGCGCCCCGGGCGATGTCCTGCCGCACCGAGGTCAGCCGGGGAACCGTCTGCGCCGCGATCGGCAGATCGTCGAAACCGGTGACGGCAATGTCCGTCGGGACGGCGAGGCCTTCGTCCGTCAGCGCGCGCAGCACGGTCATCGCGATCACGTCGGACGCGCAGACGATCCCGTCCAGCGTGCGCCCGATCCTGCGGATCCGGGTGGCAATATCCTCTTGCGCCTGTTCGCCGCTCAAGTGCACCGGCAGCGCTTCCAGCGCGGGCAGGCCGGCTTCCTGCACGGCCGCGTTGGCGCCGGCGAAGCGCGCCGCGATCTCGGGCGGGCGAATGTCGCCCAGGAAGGCCAGCCGCTTGCGCCCGTCGGCGATCAGGTGCCGCGCGGCAAGCCTGCCGCCGGCGTGATTGTCCGACCCGATCGTGCACTGCTGATAGCCCGGGGTCTGCTGGCCCCAGACCACCAGCGGACGATAGCGCTGCGCGACGTGTTCGATCGCATCGAGCTGATCCGATTGCCCGATGATCAGCACGCCGTCGAGCAGCCCGGAATCGACGATGTCATCAAGCCAGCCCGGCGTATCGGGCAGCACGCGCGACAGCATCAGGTCGTATCCGGATTCGGTCAGGCCATCGGCCAGATGGCCCAGCATGGTCATGAAGAACGGATCGGAAATGTGCTGTCGCCGTTCGTGCCCCAGCGGCACGACTACGCCGATCGCGCGGGTCTCCCGCGTGCGCAGCTTGCTGGCCATCTGGTTCAGACGGAAGCCGTGCTTTTCCGCCAGCGCCTGTATCCGTTCTCGCGTGTTCGCCTTGATCAGGGGGTTGCCGGCCAGCGCGCGCGAGACGGTGCTGGCGGAAACGCCGGCGATCCGGGCCAGTTCCACGATGTTGCGGACGCGGGCCGGTGGCTGATCCGTCTCGTTGTCCCCGTCCATCGCTTGCTCCGCACGTCTCCCCGGGTGGCCGCATGCGACCGGTCCGATAGTCGTGCGAACGTTTGCGGGAGCGGTGTCAGCCTGTCAATCGAGCGCCGAGAGCGCGAGGGCCAACGCGCCCATGGGGCCGGCGCGTGCCTCCAGTCCCGGCGGGCCAATCAGCGTTTCCAGCGCGTCGCGATCGGCCCCGGGAACATAGCCGGCCAGCGCCCCGGCCGTGGCATCGCGAATGCGGTCGAGCAGCGCCGGGCGTCCGCCGCCCACGCCACCGCCGATCACGATGCATTCGGGGGATACGGTGAGGATGAGCGTGGCCATCAGTTCGCCCAGCTCTGCGCCGACATCGGACCAGACCGTATGGTCATCGGCGATATGCGTGGCATCGCCACCAATGCGCGCAGCGATGGCGGGGCCTGCGGCCAGGCCTTCCAGGCAATCGCCGTGGAAGGGGCAGATGCCGGGAAAGGCATCGTCGCGGCGCCGGCGCACGCGCAGGTGCCCGGCCTCGGGGTGCAAGGCGCCGTGCAACACCTGCCCATTGGCCACGATGCCGATGCCGATGCCGGTGCCGACCGTGACATAGGCATGGGTCGAACACCCGCGCGCGCGTCCCCAGCGTCCTTCCGCGAGGGCGGCCGCGCCGACATCGGTATCGAACGCGATCGGCACGGCGAAGCGATCGGCGAAGTGGTCCAGCACCCGCGCGCCGGTCCAGCCCGGCTTGGGCGTGGGGAGTATCTGGCCATAGTCCGGCGCGTCAGGGGAGACGCGGGCCGGGCCGAACGTGCCAATGCCCAGCGCCGTGAACGGCAGCTCGGCCTGCCATTCCGCAAGCGCTTCGGACAGCCCCGCCAGCGTGGTTGCGGGATCGGTCGTCGGCAGGCGGCGTTCGCGCAGAATCTCGGTGCCGCGCGCGACCACGGCGATGCACTTGGTGCCGCCCAGCTCGACCCCGGCGAGGAGCGGTGCGTCACTCATGCGGCAAGGCTCGCGCGGTCGCCGTCCAGCGCCAGCCGGACCACGGGCGCGGCAGTGCCGCCAAAGGCTGCCCGGGCCGCCTCGGTCGACGGCGGCAGCTCGGCAAGACCGACGAGATCGGCAAAGCTCCACACCGAAAGATCGGGCAGCACCTGCCAGCTATAGGCCTGGAACGGAGCGGAATCGGGATTGCCGAAGACCAGTCCCGTGCCGTTGATCGGCGTCCATGGGCCGTCGATGCCCTGCGCCACAAGCCCATAGAGACCGGTGGGGCCGGACGGTCCGCCGGCGGCGAAGACCTTGCGCTGGGTGGACCAGAACAAATAGACCAGACCTTGGTGCATGATCGCGTGGGGCCGTTCCAGTTCGTTGTTCAGTCCATCGGCGCTGACCAGCGGCGGGTCGAGCCGCCAGGTGCCGTCAGCCTGCAACGTACCCGCGCCGACCACACCGTTCCAGTCCGAATCCGATCCCATGCGGGAACCGGCGAAAAGTAGGCGGGTCTGCCCGGAAGTGGGGTCTTTGAACACGAACGGATCGCGGAACGCCTTGATCGCGCCGACCGCCCCGGTTCCCTCCAGATCGATCATGTAGTCCACGCCATCGGGGCGCAGCGTTTCGACAGGGGCGGTCCAGCCGGACAGCGCTGGCACGCCGTCCGCGATGGTCAGCGTGGCGCGGGTCGCGAACAGGCGCTGGCGGAACGTGATCGCCGGTTCGCCGCGCACGCCGGCGGCAGTGAAATGCAGCGTGACGTGACTATGCGCGGGATTGACGATCGCCGTGCCGGACCATTCCCGGCTGCCGGGCGAAAAGCCATCGGCAAACACCGGGCCGAGATCGCGCCAGCCCGCCGGCGTGCGGTGGAACAGCCACAGCCGCGCCAAGGCATGGCGATCTTCGGGATCCGCGAGGATGGGGGCCGCAAGGAAGATCACCAGCGCGCCGCCCGCGATCGCGGCGACATTGCCGTTGGCTTCCAGCACCGGCCAGTGGTCCCACAGGTCCATGCCGGCGGCAACGCGGGGCGCTTCGGCGCGGGAGAACGGGCGCGCCTGTGGGTGAGGACGGGCGGCGATTCCCGCGACGTGTTCGGGCAGCCAGCGGAAACAGGGCATCGGTCTGGTCCGATCGAAAGAAGAAAAATCGGGCCGGCACAGCAGGCCGGCCCGAGTGGGGAGATCAGAACGAGATGCGTGCCGAGGCCGAGATCGTGCGCCCGTTGATCGAACGCGCCCGCACGATGCCGTTGGCCGGGATCGCGCCATCTTCCGCTTCGGTGAAGCCCTTCACGTTGAACAGGTTGTTGGCGTTCACCGACAATTGCAGGCGCTCGATCGGACGCACCTGCAGGAAGGCGTTGACCGTGGTGTAGGCCGGCAGCTTCAGCTGGTTGCTGTCCTGCGTGTAGCTGCTGGTGGTGCCGACCACGTTGGCGCCAAACGATACCTTGTCGAGGTTCACTTCCGGGCTGATCTGGTACACGAAGCTGGCCTGCCGGCGCGGCGTGTTGCCGACGACCGTGGCATCGAGCGCATCGGCGGTGATCCGCGCATGCGTCCAGGTGCCGCCCGCGTTGAGCTGGAACGGCCCCTTGCGGATGCTGCCTTCCAGTTCCACGCCATAGGAACGGTACTTGCGATCGAGGAAGCGCTGGGTTGTCGCCTCGAAGTTCTGTTCTTCGGTGGTGGCGTAGAACCCGGTCACGTAGAGCGCGACCCCGCCCGAGCGGTACTTCACGCCGCCTTCGGCCTGCCGCACGAAATCGACCGCCGCGTCCGCATTGACCAAGCTGCCATCGGTGGTGCGGATCGCCGGGCCGAACGTCAGGCGATCGGCATTGGCGCGTCCGCCGCGGCTGTACCGGGCGAACAGCGCCAGATCGTCACGCACGCGGTAGTTCACGCCGAGCGAGTAGGAGGCGTAGTTGTAGTTGTAATGCACCGGGGCGGGGCTGGCCAGCGGGATCACCGCGACTTGCGTTTCGGGGCCGGAGATCACGCCGTTGCCATTGATGTCGAAGCTGGTGATGCCGTTGCGGCCACCGCCAAGATCGGCCCCGGCGACGAACCCGCGCGCCTGCCCGATGTCGTAGCGGACGCTGGCATCCAGGGTCAGCGCGTCCTTGTTCCAGGTGAACGCGGCGAACGGCGCATTGGTGTCGTAGCTCAGGCGATAGCTGCGGCGGCAGCAATTGCCGAAGAAGCGCGCGCCATAGCCATAGAAGCCGTCCTGCGTGACGAGCTGGCCCGATCCGTTGACGATATTGACCAGCGCCGCGTTGCCGCCGCCCTTCACTTCCATCACGGCCGAGGTCCACAGCCAGTCGGTATCGATCGTCTGGCGCGACTTGTAGAAGCCGCCGGTCACGGTCAGCTTGCCGCCGCCCAGGTCAAAGTCCTTGGTCAGGCGGAAATCGTTGGTGATGTTGTCCAGGCTGTTGAGCTTGGTGTCGAACACGACGATGTTGGCGAGATAGGTGTTGGCAGCTACTGCCTGCCCGGCGTTGGGGCCGTTGAAATAGACCGCCGAGGCACCCGCGCCGCCCAGGCTGGTCGCCACCGCGCCCGAGGTATCGACTGACGAGGGGAAGTTGGAGATGAACCGGCCAGAGATCGCCGAATAGCGGAAGCGTTCCATCACCGACCAGCCGCCGCCGACGTCGAACTTGCTTTCGAGGCCCACCGCCTTCACCACCGGATGCTGGCCATCGCGGATGTCGTCGGCCACCAGGTTATTGTTGCCATCGAGCGTGACGTTGCGCGTGAAATAGCGCGAATGCAGCGTATCCTCGTTGATGCTGAAGCCCGGCAGGTTGGTATAGACCGGGTTGGCGTTGGTGCCGGTCACGCGCACCGGATTGGGCAGATAGCCGATCGCCCGGTCATTCAGGTACTTGCCGTAGAGCCGCACGTAGCCGCCGGCGAAGTCCTTGGTCACGTTGAACTTGATCTGGCCGCCGCGGTTGCCGTCATAGCCGGCGCGGCGCGGGCCTTCACCCTGGCGGTAGAAGCCGCCGACGTGGAAGCGCAGGCTGTCGCTGATCTTGCCGCCGTAATCGGCATCGACGCGGTACTCGCCATAATCGAGGCCGACCGTCGCCTGCACCGCGCCGCCTTCCTGTTCGCCGGTCTTGGAGATCAGGTTGATGACGCCGCCCGGCGAGTTCGAGGCGAAGGTCGAGGCAGAACCGCCGCGCACCGCTTCGACGCGCGCGATGTTGAAGTCCGACCGCAGGAAGATGTCGGCATTGCCGAACGTGATGTCGCCGAATTCCAGGATCGGCAGCCCGTCTTCCTGCAGCTGCAGGAACTTGGCGCCGCCCGAGGCGACCGGCAGGCCGCGCACCGCGATGTTGGCGTTGCCTTCGCCGCCCGAGCTTTCCGAACGGATGCCGGGGATGTTGCGGAACAGTTCGGCCACCGAGCGCGGCGTGGTCTGCTGCAACTGATCGGCGTTGAGCGAGCTGACGGAAACCGAGGAATCCAGGCGGTTCTGCCCGCGCGCCACCGCGGTCACGATGATCTCGGCATCGTTGGGGGAATCGGCCTGCGCCGACGCGTCCTGCGCAAGGGCGGGGGTGACGCCGAGCGCGAACATGGAACTGGCTGCCAGCAGGCTGGCGGCGGAAAAGCGCACGGCGTTAAGCGGAAGAACCTTCATCATCCCTCTCCTGACACGGTCGAGTGACTCGACATCTGCAGGGGATCGCTAGGACCGATTGCAAACGTTTGCAAGAATAATTTGCAAACCTTTGCATTTTTGCTACGCAGGGGGCAGGGCAAGCGATGCGAGCAAACAGCGCCAAACCCGGTTAGGAGAGGAACTATGAAGGGCACCCGGCCACGCCTTGGTTTTCCCGGCATCGTGCAGATGAACCTGGGTTTTCTGGGGCTGCAGTTCAGTTTCGGACTGCAGCAGAGCAACATGGCGCCGATCTACACCTATCTGGGCGCGGATGCGACGATCATGCCCGTGCTGTGGCTGGCCGGCCCGATGACCGGCTTGCTCGTCCAGCCGCTGATCGGTGCGCTCAGCGATCGCACGTCCACGCGAATCGGACGCCGCACGCCCTATTTCCTGATCGGAGCGGTGCTGTGCAGCCTCGCCCTGCTGGCTATGCCGTTCAGCCCCGCCTTGTGGGTCGCCGCGTCGTTGCTGTGGGTGCTCGATGCCGCCAACAACATCACGATGGAACCGTACCGGGCCTATGTCAGCGACCGGCTCGACACGGCCGAGCGGCCACTCGGTTTCCTGACGCAGAGCGCCTTTACCGGTCTCGCCCAGACGCTGTCCTACCTTGCGCCGTCGCTGTTCGTGTGGGCCGGGATGAGCGCGGACGCGGTTGATGCGAACGGCATTCCGCAGGTGACGCGCGTGGCTTTCATCATCGGCGCGGTGCTGTCGCTGTCGACGATCGTGTGGTCGGTCTGGCGCGTGCCCGAACTGCCCTTGCCGGCGGAGGAGGCGGCGGCGATGCGCGCCCAGCCCTTGTCCGCTGGAACCGCCTGGCGCGATTTCATGGATGCTGTGCGCGAAATGCCGGCGCCGATGCGGCAATTCGGCGTGGCCATGCTGTTCCAGTGGTACGGCATGTTCTGCTATTGGCAGTACGTCACACTGTCGCTGGCGCGGTCGCTCCACGGATCGGATTCGGCGGCGGCGCTGCGCGATGCCACGCTCGTCAACGGGCGGCTGGGCGGGTTCTACAACTTCCTCGCCTTTCTCGCCGCCTTCGCCCTCGTTCCGCTGATCCGGCGTCTGGGCGTGAAGCCGGTGCACGCCGTCAGCATCGCGCTGGGCGGCGTGGCGATGCTGGCCTTGCCGCACATCGGCAACGAGGCGGGCAGCTATCTTCCCATGATCGGCATCGGCATCGCCTGGGCCAGCCTGATGGGTAGTCCTTACGTGTTGCTGGCCAACAGCATCCCGGCCGAACGGACGGGGATCTACATGGGCATTTTCAACATGTTCATCGTCGTGCCGATGCTGGTTCAGACGGTCACGATGCCGTTCCTTTACGGCACCGTGCTGGGGTCCGATCCGCGCAACGTGCTGTCGCTGGCCGGGCTGACGCTGTTGCTTGCGGCGGTGGCGACCTTGCGGGTCCGCGCCGCGCGCCAGCCCTGAACGAAAGGGCCTGACCGCCCCATAAGGAGTGGCCAGGCCCTTCGAGAGTGCCCCCGGGGCGTCAGTTGCCGGCGGTCGCCGAACCGTTTCCGCTGACCGAACCGGTCACCCCGCCGGTCACCGAGGTGCTGGCGGCCTTGTCGGCGACGGCGCCTGCGGTGCTGTTCGCGCGCTGGGCCGCCTTGCCAGCCACATCACGGGTGCGCGATGCCGCGCCGGCTGCGGTGTCCCGCGCGGTCATCGCCGCGCCTTGAGCCGTGGTGCGAGCCTTGCCGGCGGCCGCGCTCGCGGTGTTGCGGGCCGTTCCCGCCACGGCGCGCGAGGTCGAGGCGATCTGGTCGGTGCCGATCAGCTGGGCGTCGGCATTGGCGGACCCGCTGGCCGAGCCGCTGCCGGAAACCGCGCCGGTGAGGGCGCCGGCCGGGCTGGCAAGGTTCTGGGTGACGGCGCCGGTCGCGCTGCCGCTGGCGCTGCGGTCGGCGTGAACCTGCCCGTTGTGGCGGTTGACGCGGGTGCTGCCCGTGGTCGAGCCGGCGGCGCTGGCCGCGCCGGAGGTCGCCGATTCCACGCGGTCCATGGTGGAGCCGATCGGCAGGCCGCCGTTCATGCCACCGCCGAGCGTACCGCCCAGCGTGCCGCCGACCATGCCGCCGAGCGATCCGCCGCCAAGGCCGCCACCCAGCAACTGGGCGTGGGCCGGCATGGTCGAAACGGCGAAGGCGAGAACCGAAATCGTGATGAGCTTACGCATGGTATCCATCCTTTCGTTTGGTGGTGATGGACCCTGATCCATCCCCTTGCTCTGAAAACGAAGGATGCGTTCGGTTTAATCCACGTTCGCCCGATATTTTTTACAAATAGCTGATTTATCGACAAATTGTGCAAATCAGCCCTCGGCCGAACACGGCATCAGGCCCGCGCGCGCCCAGATCGATCCCTTCCCGGTCAAGCGCGGCGGGCAGCGCGGCGCGCGCATCCATGGCATTGGCGGCGCGCGCGGCGACGAGCGGTGTCGCAAACGAGGTGCCGCGCACCGGCACGAGCCGTCCGGCGGCGTTCATCGCACGCATGTCGGCCCCGGGCGCGGCATAATCGAGATGCAGGGCGCGGCCCGCCTCGATCAGCGCGCGGTTGCGGCCATCGACGCCGGTGACGGCCAGCACGCCGGGATAGGACGCGGGATAGGCCGGCGGCGCGGCCGGTCCGTCGTTGCCCACCGCCGCGACGATCACCGCGCCCCGCCGCTGCGCCGCGTCCGTGGCCCGCGCCAGCAGGCCGTTGGCAGGCCCGACCAGGCTGATCGAGATGACGCGCACGCCGCGCCCCATCAGCCAGTCCATAGCTTGCGCGATCGCCAGCGCGTTTCCGCCGGCTGGCCCCGCGCCATAGACATCGGCGACCAGTACCCGTTGCACCCCGGCGCGGCGCAGCAGCGAGACCACCGCGCTGCCATGATCGCCGGGTGCCGGCGCGCCCGGCGCGAAGCCGCGGATGGCTTCCAAGGGGATGGCCCGCCCGGGCGCGCCGTCGATTACGCCGACCGGCGTGGCGACCGGGGGGAGCGGCGGCGAGGCCTTGCCTTCCCGCCCGCGCGCCGGCGCAGCCGATCCCGACGGGAAGTTCAGCGTGTCGGCGGCCAGGGCCGCATCGGGCACGGCCTTGCGCAGCAGGGCTTGCGCCTGCGCGAGCGCCATGCCGCGCGGCACCGACAGGCGGGTGACGGACAGGTCGAGCGTATCGAGCCGCTCCTCGGCCAAGACCGCAAAGCCAAGCTGCCGCGCGGCATCGAGCGCGCCCTGATCCGGGGAGACCAGCAGCAATTCGCCCTTGCGCGCGGGATTGCCATCGGCATCGCGTTCGATCGCCGCCGGGTTGCGGCGGACGAGATCGCCGAGCCGGTCGATCCGCGCCTGCGCCAGCGCGGCGGCGCTGCGCACCGTGCGGGTGGTGGCATCAACGCCCGTGCCAAGCGTGCGGTCGACCGTTTCCAGCGTTCCGCCCAGCACACGCTCGGCGGGCTGCGTCACACCGGGCAATACCTGACCAATTGCGCCGATCTGCGCCAGCGCCGGCGTGGCGATGGCGACCGACAGGAGGATCGATATTCGACTTCGCATCCGCGTTTCCCGATCTTTCGGATTTCATTATGGATGAAACGACCGGTGTCGTCCGTTTTATCCATCGGAAAGGCAAAAACGCTGTCAGACCGCTTCGAATCCGAAATGCTGGCCTTGCTGCCCCGGTTGCGCCGGTTCGCAGCCGGGCTGGCGCGCGATCCGGCGCGGGCGGACGATCTTTGCCAGATGACGGTGGAGCGCGCCCTGCGCAGCCGCGATCAGTGGCAGGCGGGGACACGGATGGATAGCTGGATGTACCGAATCATGCGCAACCTTTGGATCGACGAGACGCGCGCGGCCAACCGCCGTGGACAGACCTTCGTGGATGAGGAAGCCGGCGCGGCCGTCGGCGCGGACGGCGGGCAGGAAGCGCGCGCGATGCTGACCGATGTCGATCGCGCGATGGCCCGCCTGCCCGACGATCAGCGCGAGGCCGTGCTGCTGGTGATGGTCGAAGGCTGGTCCTACAAGGAAGCGGCGGAGATCGTCGGCTGCCCCGTCGGCACGCTCAATTCGCGGCTGGTCCGGGGGCGCGATGCCCTGCTCGTCCTGTTGGGAGAAGCGGCATGACCATCACCCCCGAAATGATCGCCGCCTATGCCGATGGCGAACTCGAAGGCGCGGAGCGCGATCGCGTGGAACAGGCGCTGGCGCACGACCCCGCGCTCGCCCGCCAGGTGGACGCGCACCGCGCCTTGAAAGCGCGACTTTCCGCCCATTTCGCCCCGATTCTCGACGCGCCGCTGCCCGAGGCGCTGACGCGCGCGGTGCGGGCACAGCCGGAAGCCGAAGTCCTTTCGCTCGACGCCGCGCGCCGCGCGCGTGCCGCGTCGTCCTCCAACCCGACGCGATCGCGCTGGGCCTGGGGCGCCGGCGCGGCGCTGGCGGCGTCGCTGGCGCTGGCCGTGGTGCTCAATCGGCCGACGCCGAGCGGTGGCCCCGGCTATGCGGACGCGCAACTGGCGGCGGCGCTCGACACCCAGCTTTCGGGAACCCCGGCGGCGGGTGCGCCGGTGCGCGTGATGCTGAGCTTCGCCAACGCCACGGGCGATTTGTGCCGTGGCTACAGCGGGCAGGCCGGTTCCGGGATCGCCTGCCGCGATGCGCGCGGCTGGCGGCTGGAAAAGGCGTTCGGCGGGGCGGAAGGAGAAGACGGCGTCTATCGCCAGGCCGGCAGCGCCGACCCGCGCCTGATGGCGGCCGTGCAGGACATGGCGAGCGGACCGGCGCTTGATGCGGATGCGGAGAAGGCCGCGATTGCGCGGCATTGGAAGCGTTAGGGCATCACGTTCGGGACGGCCACGTGCTGCCCCGCGCGCTTTATGGAATCTTTACGGCGCGGCCTGAATTCCCCGTGGAATTTTAACGCCCGAAAGGCGCAGTGGAAGCACCGCATTTGCATTGCGGGAGCTTTTCCATGTCACACGCTTTCGATCGCCTGCGCCGGGGCGAACGCTGGTGGACCGCCGAACTCGTCATGCGGTCGCTTGGCGTCCTGCTGCTCGGCGGCGCGCACCGGGCTTCGGTGTGGGCGCACCGGATCATTACCACGCCGCCGGCGCATCATACCACTCCCGGCGAACTGGCGTTGTGCGGGATGGTCTTCCTGCTGCTGACCAGCGGGCTCGCCTTCGTGATCGAGGGGCCGGGACTGTTCCGCCACGTTCCCATCCCCTCGCGCAGCCTCTGGTACTGAAAGGACTGTCCGATGCCCGACATCGCGTGGCTCGCCCTGCTGGGCGGCCTTTTCCTGCTTACGCTCGCCTTTGTCCGCCTTTGCGAAAAGGCCTGAGGATTTCGCCATGACCCTTCCGCTTCTGCTGGCCGGCATCACCGCCGCCGGCCTGCTCGTCTATCTTGTCGCCGTGCTCCTGCGGCCCGAACGCTTCTGAACGGAGCCATCCATGACCATCGAAGGCTGGACCTTGATCCTGCTGTTCACGGCATTGACCGTTGCGCTGGCACAACCGGTCGGTGCATTCCTGTTCGCCCTTTATGAAGGGCGGACGACGCCGCTCCATCGCGTGCTTGGGCCGGTGGAGCGCGGCTTCTACCGCCTTGCCGGCATCCGCCCCGATAGCGAGCAGAGCTGGCGCGCCTATGCCCTGCACATGCTGCTGTTCCAGCTGGTGCTGACGGTGTTCACTTACGCGCTGCTGCGGCTTCAGGCGGTGCTTCCGCTCAACCCGCGCGCGCTGGGCGCCATTGGCGGCGATGGCGCGATGAACACCGCCATCGCCTTCGTCACCAACACCAACTGGCAATGGTACGCTGGCGAAAGCACGATGAGCAATCTCAGCCAGATGCTGGCGCTGACCATTCACAATTTCCTGTCGGCGGCGACGGGCATCGCCATCGCCTTCGCGCTGTTCCGCGGCTTTGCCCGGCGCGAAAGCGGCACGATCGGCAACTTCTGGGCCGATTGCACGCGCGTCACGCTCTATCTGCTGCTGCCCGCCTGCATCGTCTATGCGCTGTTTCTGGTGGCCAGCGGTGTGCCGCAGACGCTGGCGTCGAGCGTGGACGTGACCACGCTGGAAGGCGTGAAGCAGACGCTGGTGCTGGGGCCGGTCGCCAGCCAGGAAGCGATCAAGATGCTGGGCACCAACGGCGGCGGCTTCTTCAACGCCAACAGCGCCCATCCGTTCGAGAACCCCACCGCGCTGACCAACCTGGTGCAGATGCTGTCGATCTTCGCGATCGGTGCGGGCCTGACCTATTGCTTCGGCAAGGCGGTGGGCAACGTTCGCCAGGGCTGGGCGATCCTGGCCGCGATGATGATCCTGTTCCTGGCGGGGGCCGGCATCACCTATTGGCAGGAAGCGGCGGGCAACCCGGTGCTGCACCACCTTGGCGTTGCCGGTGGCAACATGGAGGGCAAGGACGTGCGCTTCGGCATCGCCGCCAGCGCGCTGTTCTCGGTGGTCACCACGGCGGCATCGTGCGGCGCGGTCAATGCCATGCATGACAGCTTCACCGCGCTGGGCGGCATGATCCCGCTGTTCAACATGCAGCTGGGCGAGATCGTGGTCGGCGGCGTCGGCGCGGGGATCTATGGCTTTCTGCTGTTTGCTCTGCTGGCGGTGTTCATTGCCGGGCTGATGGTCGGCCGCACGCCGGAATACGTGGGCAAGAAGATCGAGGCCAAAGAGGTGAAGCTGGCGGTGCTGGCCATCGCCGTGCTGCCGCTGTGCATCCTGGGCTTCACCGCGATCAGCGCGGTGCTGCCGGCGGGGCTGGCGGGGCCGCTCAACAAGGGGCCGCACGGGTTTACCGAGATCCTCTATGCCTATTCGTCGGGCACGGGCAACAACGGTTCGGCCTTTGCCGGGCTGACTGCCGGCACGCCGTTCTACAACGGGCTGCTGTCGGTGGCGATGTGGATCGGCCGGTTCTTCATGATCGTTCCGGCGCTGGCCATCGCGGGCAGCCTGGCGGCCAAGAAGTACACGCCCGAAACCGCCGGGTCCTTCCCCACGACCGGCCCGCTGTGGATCGGCCTGCTGGTGGGCATCATCCTGATCGTCGGCGGCCTCACCTTCCTTCCCAGCCTCGCGCTCGGCCCCATCGCGGATCATCTCGCGATGATCTCCGGCCAGTTGTTCTGAGAGGTTTGTTACCATGACCACGCCCCAGAGCGTTCCCGCATCCATGTTCTCGGCCAAGCTGACCGTTCCCGCGATCGGCGACGCCTTCCGCAAGCTTCATCCCGCCGCGCTCATAAAGAACCCCGTGCTGTTCACCACGGCCGTGGTGGCCCTGTTGCTCACGCTGCTGCTGGCGCTGGGGGGCGAGCCGCTGCCGCTGGGCTTCCAGGCGCAGCTGATCGTCTGGCTGTGGCTGACCGTGCTGTTCGGCACCTTTGCCGAAGCGCTGGCCGAAGGGCGCGGTCGCGCCCAGGCGGCGTCGCTGCGCGCGACCAAGAGCGAATTGGCCGCCCGTTTGCCCAACGGCCAGGTTGTGCCCGCCTCGCAACTGCGGCGGGGGGATGACGTGCTGGTAGAAACCGGCGACCTCATCCCCGCCGACGGGGAAGTGATCGCCGGCGTCGCCTCGGTCAACGAAGCCGCGATAACCGGCGAAAGCGCGCCCGTGATCCGCGAGGCCGGTGGCGACCGATCCGCCGTCACCGCTGGCACGCGCGTCATCTCGGATTCGATCCGCGTGCGGGTGACGCAGGAGCCGGGGCAGGGCTTCCTCGACCGGATGATCGCGCTGGTCGAAGGCGCGGAGCGGCAGAAGACTCCCAACGAGATCGCGCTGACGATCCTGCTGGTGGGCCTGACCATCATCTTCCTGATCGCGGTGGCGACGGTGCCCGCCTTCGCCCGTTATGCCGGCGGGCACATTCCCGTCGCCGTGCTGGCCGCGCTGCTCATCACGCTGATCCCCACGACCATCGCCGCGCTGCTTTCGGCGATCGGCATCGCCGGGATGGACCGTCTGGTGCGCTTCAATGTGTTGGCCAAGTCGGGCCGCGCGGTGGAAGCGGCGGGCGACGTGGACGTGCTCCTGCTCGACAAGACCGGCACGATCACCATCGGCGACCGGCAGGCCTGTGCCTTCCGCCCGCTCGACGGCATCGCCGCCGGCACGCTGGCGCAGGCCGCCATGCTGGCGAGCCTGGCCGACGAGACGCCGGAAGGCCGGTCCATCGTCGTCCTCGCGCGCGAAACGTTCGGCGTCGCCATCGATGCCCTGCCCGAAGGCGCGGAGATCATTCCCTTTACCGCGCAGACCCGGATTTCGGGTGTGAAGACCGATGCCGGGCTGGTGCAGAAAGGCGCGGTGGATGCGATCCTGCGCGCCAATCCCGAAGCGGCTTCGGGCAGTCACGCGCCACAGCTGCGGCGCATCTCCGAAGAGATCGCCCGGTCGGGCCAGACGCCGCTCGCGGTGGCGCGGGATGGCCAGCTGCTGGGCGTGATCGCGCTGAAGGACGTGATCAAGGCGGGCGTGCGCGAACGGTTCGCGGAACTGCGCCGGATGGGCATTCGCACGGTGATGATCACCGGCGACAACCCCTTGACCGCGGCCGCCATCGCCGCCGAATCCGGCGTCGACGATTTCCTTGCCGAAGCGACGCCCGAGGACAAGCTGGCGCTGATCCGCACGGAGCAGCAGGGCGGCAAGCTGGTGGCGATGTGCGGCGATGGCACCAACGACGCGCCCGCGCTGGCTCAGGCCGATGTCGGCGTGGCCATGAACACGGGCACGCAGGCCGCGCGCGAGGCGGGCAACATGGTCGATCTGGACAGCGATCCCACCAAGCTGATCGAGATCGTCGGCCTCGGCAAGCAGTTGCTGATGACGCGCGGGGCGCTGACCACGTTTTCGGTGGCGAACGACGTCGCCAAGTATTTCGCGATCATCCCGGCGATGTTCGTCGTGCTCTATCCGGGGCTGGGCGTGCTCAACGTGATGAAGCTGGCTTCCCCGGAAAGCGCGATCCTTTCGGCGATCATCTTCAACGCGCTGATCATTCCGGCGCTGGTGCCGCTGGCGCTGCGGGGCGTGACTTACCGGCCGATGGGCGCGGGGCCGCTGCTGGCCCGCAACCTGGCGGTCTATGGCCTGGGCGGCCTGATCGCGCCGTTCATCGGCATCAAGGCGATCGACCTCGCGGTCGCCGGCCTCCATCTCGTCTGAGGACTTTCGACATGACCAAGGATCTTCTGGCCGCGCTGCGCCCCGCGCTGGTGCTCACGGTATTGTTCTCGCTGCTGCTGGGGCTGGCCTATCCGGTGGCGCTGACGGGAGCGGCCCAGCTGCTATTCCCCCGCCAGGCCAACGGCAGCCTGATCGACCGCGATGGCCATGCGGTGGGTTCCAGCCTGATCGGGCAGGGCTTTGCCGGCGAAGGCTACTTCCATCCGCGCCGATCCGCCGCCGGCAAGGGCTATGACGCCACCGCGTCCGCCGGCTCCAACCTCGGGCCGACCAGCCAGGCGCTGGCCGACCGGGTGAAGGCTGATACCCGCGCTCTCGCAACCTCACCGGGCGTCATCGTTCCGCCTGACCTGGTGACAACTTCCGCCTCGGGGCTCGACCCCCATATCAGCCCCGAGGCGGCCTATTTCCAGGTGGCCCGTATCGCGCGGGCACGAGGGATGAGCGAAGCGGCCGTGCGCGCGCTGGTGGCCAGCCATGTGGAAGGGAGGATGCTGGGCTTTCTGGGAGAGCCGCGCGTCAACGTGCTGGAACTCAATCTTGCTCTCGACAGCGCCGCACCAGCAGGCGCACACGGGAGGTCATGAACGACGCCAGGCCCGATCCCGATGCCTTGCTGCGCGCGGCCGCGCGCGAGGCCAAGGGCCGCCTCAAGGTTTTCCTTGGGGCGGCGCCGGGCGTGGGCAAGACCTACGAGATGCTCAGCGATGGCGCGGCGCGGCGCGGCGCGGGCGTCGATGTCGTGGTCGGCGTGGTCGAAACCCACGGCCGGCGCGAAACCGAAGCCAAGGTCGATGGCTTCGAGATCATGCCGCGCAAGCCCATCGCTTATCAGGGGCACACCCTGGCGGAGATGGACATCGACGCCATTCTCGCGCGCCGGCCGCAGCTGGTGCTGGTCGACGAGCTGGCCCATACCAATGCGCCGGGCAGCCGTCACGACAAGCGCTATCAGGATGTCGAGGAACTGCTGGCGGCGGGGATCGACGTCTATTCCACGCTCAACATTCAGCATCTCGAAAGCCTGAACGATCTTGTCGCCTCGTTCACCAAGGTCCGCGTGCGGGAAACGCTGCCGGACCGGGTGATCGAGAGCGCGGAGATCGAGATCGTCGATATCCCGCCGGACGAGCTGATCGAACGCCTGCGCGAAGGCAAGGTCTATGTGCCGGACGAAGCCTCGCGCGCGCTGGGGCATTTCTTCTCCAAGTCCAACCTTTCGGCATTGCGTGAACTGGTCTTGCGCCGCGCGGCGCAAGCCGTCGACGCGCAGATGCTGGACTATGTGCGCGCGAATGCGGTGGGCGGCACGTTCGCGGTCAACGACCGGCTGGTCGTGGCCATCAGCGAACAGGCGGGGGCGATCGAACTGGTGCGCGCGGCCAAGCGGCTGGCCGATGCGCTGCGCGCGCCGTGGACGGCGGTTCATGTCGAAACCCCGCGCGACGCCGCCTTTACCCCGGCGGAAAGCGCGCGGCTGGCCGAAGCCATGCGCCTTGCCTCGCAACTCGGCGCGCAGATCGAGACCATCCCCGCCGAAAGTGCGCTCGCCGGCTTGCGGCAGTTCGCGGGCGAGGCGCGCGCGACCCAGCTGATCGTCGGCAAATCGCGGCGATCACGCTGGTTCGAACTGCGCCACGGATCGATCGTGGACCGGCTGGTGCGCGATGCCCCCGGCCTCGCCGTGCATGTTCTGCCGCTGTCCGAAGCGGGAGCGGCCCGCAAAATGCGCCTTCCCGATCTGGGCGCGGGCTGGGGTTCGTGGCAGGGCTATGCGGTGTCGCTGGGTCTGGGCGCGGCGATCACCGTGCTGGGGCGGATGATCTTCGCGCAGGGCAGCATCACCAACATCGGCCTGCTGTTCCTGCTGCCCGTGATGCTGGCGGCGACGCGCTATGGCTTGCGCACCGGAATCGTCACCAGCCTTGCGTGCTCGCTGGCGTACAATTTCTTCTTCATCCCGCCGCTCAACACTTTCACCATTCAGGACCCGCAGAACATCATCACCGTGCTGGTGCTGCTGGGCGTGGCCATTGTCGGCAGCCAGCTTGCCGCGCGCGTGCGGGCGCAGGCCTTGTTGGCGCAGGCGAGCGCGGCGCAGAACCGGTCGCTGGCAGGCTTCGCCCGTCGGCTTACCGGCATCGGCTCCACCGACGAACTGGCGCAAGTCTTGTGTGGCGAGATCGGGCAGCGCTTGGCCGGCAACACGGTGCTGCTGATGCCCGATGCGACGGGGCTGGCCGTGCGGGCTTCCGCGCCGCCGGGAGGAGGGCTGGGGATGCTCGATGATGCCGCCGCTCGCTGGGCCTTCGACAACAACAAGCCCGCGGGGCAGGGATCGGATACGCTCACCGCCTCGGAATGGCTGTTCTATCCGATCGGCACCACCAGTCGGGTGCTGGCGGTGTTCGGGCTGTCGCGGGCCGACGCGGGCGCGCCGGTGCGCGCGGACCAGTTGCCGTTTCTGCTGAGCCTGCTGGACCAAGCCGGGCTGGCGCTGGAGCGGATCGCGCTGGCCGAGGAGATGGCGGACCTTGCCCATGTCCGCGAACGTGACCGGCTGCGCCATGCCTTGCTCTCGTCTGTCAGCCACGATCTGCGCACGCCGCTGACCACGATACTGGGCTCGCTCGCGGAGATCCGGGCGATGTCACCCGAACAGGAGGACCAGCTCGCCGAAACGCGCGCCGAAGCGGAGCGGCTCCACCGCTTTGTCGCCAACCTGCTGGACATGGTGCGGATCGAGGCGGGGGCGCTGCACCGCAAGATCGAACCCGTCGATCTGGCCGAGGCGGTCGCCAGCGCGCTGCACGATCTGGGCACGGCGCTGCACGGGCATCTGGTATACGTAGAGATCGCCGCCGATCTTCCGTTCGTGCTGGTCGATCCGCAACTGTTCCACCATTGCCTGATCAACCTGATCGAGAACGCGGCCAAATATGGCGATCCCGGAACGGGCATAACCGTGCGCGCCCACCGCGATGCGCAAGGGCTGACGCTGTTCGTCGAGGATGAAGGGCCGGGCATTCCCGCAGGGCAGGCCCAGCGGATTTTCGAAACGTTCGCGCGGATCGAGGGATCGGACCGCAAGGGTGGGACCGGGCTGGGGCTTGCGATCGTCAAGGGTTTCGCCGAAGCGATGGGGCTGGGCGTTGCCGCGTCCGATCGTGCGGACGGGCGCGGCGCGTCGTTCGCGATCCGCTTCCCGCCCGGCCAGTTGAAGGACTTGCCGCCAGAATGAGCACCGTGGAATGAACAGTGCCGTGACGATACTCGTGGTCGATGACGAGCCGGCCATCCGGCGGCTGCTCCATGCCAGCCTCGCCCGCGCCGCCTATCACGTGGTGGAGGCGGGCTCCGCGCGCGAGACGCTGGCGGCGCTGCAGATCGACAAGCCCGAGGTCGTGCTGCTGGACCTCGGTTTGCGCGATCGCGACGGGCTGGAACTGATCCCGCTCATCAAGAGCGCGGGCGCGGCGGTGATCGTCGTGTCCGCGCGCGACGCCACGGATGAGAAAGTGGCGGCGCTGGACCTTGGCGCGGACGATTTCGTGGCGAAGCCCTTCGACAGCGAGGAAGTGCTCGCCCGCATCCGGGCGGCGCTCCGGCACCGGCTGGCAAGCGCGACCGGCGCGCCGGTGCTGCGCCACGGCGATGTGGAGATCGATCTGGCGTTGCGCCGGGTGAGCCGGGGGGGCGAGGAGGTGCGCCTGACGCCCAAGGAATACGGCTTCGTGGCGGAACTGGCGAAATCGCCCGGGCGCGTGGTCACGCACACCCAGCTGTTGCGCACGGTGTGGGGCGCTGGCCACGAAAACGATGTGGAATACTTGCGCGTGGCGGCGCGCGCGATCCGGCGCAAGCTGGAGCAGGACCCGTCGCGGCCGACCTTGCTGCGCAATGAACCCGGCGTTGGCTATCGGCTGCAGGTGGAGGCGTAACCCGCCCGCCACCTTGCCCTTGCCGTCGGTTGAAGCGCGATGGAGCCTGCATTGCGTCGCTTTAACTGATCGGTTAAGTCGGTCCGGCGGAACGCATGAACGATCATGCGGCTGGTTCTGACCGAGGATGTCTCACAGTGTTCGACACGTTGACGCTGGCCGCGCTGCCGCCCGAGGACGAGGCTCTGCGCCCGCAAATCCAGGCCTTGATCGCCAGCCATGTCGCGGGACTGCCGGCGGATCGGCGGGCGCGGTCGTGGCAGGGCTTCGATGCCGCGTTCAGCCGCGCGCTGGGGCAGGCGGGGTTCCTGGGGTTGACGCTGCCCAGGGCCTACGGCGGGCAGGAGCGCGGGCCATTTGCCCGGTTCGTGGTGGTGGAGGAACTGCTGAGCGCCGGCGCGCCGGTGGCCGCGCACTGGATCGCCGACCGGCAGAGCGCGCCGCTGATCCTCGGTTACGGGACGGAGGAGCAGCGCCGAGCCTATATCCCGCGCATCTGCCGGGGAGAGGCGCTGTTCTGCATCGGCATGAGCGAGCCCGGTTCCGGCTCGGACCTTGCCAGCGTGCGGACCCGCGCCGAGCGCACGAACAAGGGGTGGCGAGTCAACGGCCAGAAGATCTGGACCACGAATGCGATGCATTCGGACTACATGATCGCGCTGCTGCGCACGTCGGGCACGCCGGAAGACCGGCATGCGGGGCTTTCGCAGCTCATTATCGACCTCAAGGCGCCGGGCGTTGTGGTGCGGCCGATCGTCGATCTCACGGGCGACGCGCATTTTGCCGAAGTGTTCTTCGACAATGTGGAACTGCCGGTCGAGGCGCTGATCGGCGGCGAGGGCGAAGGCTGGAAGCAGGTCACGGCCGAACTCGCGTTCGAGCGATCGGGGCCGGAGCGCATCTATTCCTCGGTGGTGCTGCTCGATGCCTGGATACGCCATTTGCAGGCGGTTGGCCGTCGCGATGCGGGCGTGCTGACCGGCCGTTTCATGGCCGAGATCGCCACGCTGCGCGCCATGTCGATCGCCTGCACCGCGCGCCTTGCGCTGGGGGAAAGCCCGGTGGTCGAGGCGAGCATCGTCAAGGACCGGGGTACGACGTTCGAACAGGACCTCCCAGTGGCGATCGGTGACGATCTGGCCGCGCATCCCGACGAGCTGGTGAGCGACGAGCTCTACCGCACGCTGCTCTATGTCACGCACATCGCGCCCAGTTTCTCGCTGCGCGGCGGCACGCGCGAGATCCTGCGCGGGATCATCGCGCGCGGCATGGGTCTGCGGTAGGGGACGGGAGAGAGCCGATGGATGCAAGCGAACTGCTCGAACCCTTTGACCGGATGCTGGCGACGATTGCCATGCCGGCTGCGGTGCGCGCCGTGGAAGGCGGCAGCGATGCCTCGGCGATGTGGAGCGAACTGGCGCAATCGGGCTTTCTAGATGCGCTGGTGCCCGAAGAGGCGGGGGGAGCCGGCCTGTCGCTGTCCGCAATCGCGCCGTTGATCGAAGCCATCGGCGCCCATGCCTTGCCGTTGCCGGCGGCCGAAACCATGGTGGCGCGCGCCCTGCTGGCCGGGACTGGTTTAGCCTCGCCGGATGGCCCGATCGCGCTCGCCACGGCCGGCGTGCCGGGGCAGATCGTACCGTGCGGTCTTGTCGCCGCGCACGTCTTGATCGATTTGGGCGACCGTCTCGTGCTGGCGCCGATCGACGCGCTGGCGGTGACGCCGACGGGGGTTCATCACGCGCTGGCCGTGCGGATCGGTTGGGAAGGTACGCCAGCGGGGCGGGACATTACCCGTCCCCGGGCCGGGCTGCGGGCGCTCGCAGCGGTCGTGCGGGCAACCCTGATCGCCGGCACCGCGCACCGCCTGCTGGAACTGACCACGCGTCATGCCAACGAACGGGTGCAGTTCGGCAAGCCCATCGGCCGCCAGCAGGCCCTGCAGCAGAACCTCGCGGTCATGGCGGAAGACGCCGTCGTCGCCCGCATCGCCGCGCAACTGGGCTGCGCGCAGGGGCTTGATGTTTCGCCGGCCGCTGCGGCGGTCGCCAAATCGACCGCCTCGTCCGTCGCGGCGCGGCTCGCCGGCACCGCCCATGCCGTCCACGGCGCGATCGGGATCAGCGAAGAATTCGACCTCCAGTTGCTAACCCGGCGGCTGCACGAATGGCGCCTGGCGGACGGCTCCGAGGGATACTGGAACGGTGTACTGGGCGCGGCTCGTCTCGCTGATCCGGCGGGCTCGGTGGACTGGATACGCGCGGAAGTCTTCGCCTGAAAGCGGGACCGCAGGAAACGCCCTACCCGGCGCTGTCCTCCGCCAGTGCCGCCGCTTCTGCCGCACAATCGCGATCCGGCGCCTTGTGCGGCTGGCTCGCCAGTTCGGCCCGGGCGGCCGCCAGATCGGCCTGGAAGTCCGGTTCCAGCTGCATCCGCGCAAAGACGGCGGATGCGACCACGCGGCCTTCCTCGATATCGCTTTCCCAATGGACGTTGCAGATCCGGCGGCTCTCGCCGAACGTGCGGCCGCGCGCGACCAGTTGCGTCGCGCGATCGGGGATCAGTTCCGCCAGCAGCAGCCCCCAGCCATAGCCGATGGCGCTGTGGCCCGACGGATAGGAACCGTTGTTGCGCAGGCCGGCCTCCTGCGAAGGGGTGCAAGTGGGCTTGCCGTTCTCCATGAAGGGGCGGGGGCGCTTGTACTTGTCCTTGGCGCCGCTGGTCGCCATGCCGAAATCGATCATGGCGCGGCGCATCAGCCGGTTGAGCGCGGGCGTGTCCGTCGGCGTGATGGCAAGGCCGGCGGTGCAGGAAAAGGTGCCGGTGGCCTTGGGCGACCAGAGATCGGCATCGCTCGCCGCCAGCGTGAAGCGCGCCTTGCCCTGCAAGGCCAGCGCGCGGTCGGCGGCGGCATGGTCCCGTGCTTCCGTGGCGGAACCGGCCGCCGGCGCGGGAGGAACGAGCGCCACGCTGTCGATGCCCGCGCCCGGCGCCAGGTAACCTCCTGCGCCCGGCGCGGTCATCGCCAAGGGCAAAGGGGTTGCGCTGGACGATCCGGGAGAGGTCTGTCCGGCAAGCGCGGCGCCCGCGCCAGCGCCGGTCAGCAGCAGGGCGATAAGGGTGATCGTACCGCGATTGGTCATTGCTTCTGCCTCGTTCGTTTCATGCGCTCGGCTGGCTGCCGGGGTGGGTGATGCCAGTCCTTTTTCGCTTCGCCAACCCTGTGCTTCACGCGCGGTTCGAGACAATGCGAAACACCCGCTCAAATGGCGTATTGTCCGTCACCGCCAGCCGCCTTAGCCACCGCGTCGCTGCGGTTCTTGCGAGGGCCGGCAGTGCGTGTGGCGCGTTCGGTCCGGAAGGGTAACAGCATGATGTGGAAGGGCGGTGCAGGTCTGGCTTTGACGATGGTTGCCATGCCAGCGGTTCCCGCATGCGCTCAAGGAGCGGCGCCGTCGTCTGCGACCGTTGCCGTGCCGGCACCGCCCTTTGTACCGGCCGACTTCAACGTTCCGACCCACGTGGAAGGACCGGATTTCACGATCGTGCCGCTCGCCCCCGCCTTGGCGAAGATCGATTACGACGCCTACATGGCTTCCATCGAGCACTTGCAGAAGACCTTTTCGCGCAGCACCAGCTGGCCTCACGAGGGCATCTCCGCCGCCGACGCCGTGCAGGACATGGAGACCGAGCAGGCGCGGTTCCAGGCTCGCAAGTCCTTCGCCTATTCCGTGCTGACGCCCGATGGCATGCGCGAACGCGGCTGTGTCTATGTCTATCCCAGCACTGTTCCGGGCTACGACGCCGTGGTCAGGTTATGGGTGACCAAGGCCGAGTACGACGCGGGCTTTGACGCCGAACTTTACCAGTGGGTCACCCACTGGGTGCGGACCGACTGGCCTTTCGCGAAGGTGGCCTATCCCGGCCGCGCGATCGAATGGAGCGCCTGGGACGCCATGGTCGCTGCAAGCAAGGCCGCAGCAAGCAAGACTGGGAAAACCGCATCCGGGGCGCAAGCGCAGTAGGCAGCGGACCGGTCGCGCCGGTTCAGGCGCGGAAGCTCTTGTACTCCAGCCGGGCGATCGCGCGGTTATGGACCTCGTCCGGCCCGTCGGCGAGACGCAGCGTCCGCGCGAGCGCGTAGGCCGAAGCCAGCGGGAAATCCTCCGAGACGCCGCCTCCGCCATGGGCCTGAATGGCGTCGTCCAGCACTTTGACCGCAAGGTCCGGCCCGGCGACCTTGATCATGGCGATTTCGCGCTGGGCGGCCTTGTTGCCCACCTTGTCCATCATGTCCGCCGCCTTCAGGCACAGCAGCCGCGTCATCTCGATCTGGGTACGCGCGGCGGCGGCGCGCTGCTCCCATACCGACTGCTCAGCAATGGGCTTGCCGAAAGCCGTGCGCGACAGCAGCCGGGGAACCATGTGGTCCAGCGCCATCTCGGCAAGGCCGATCGCGCGCATGCAATGATGGATGCGCCCGGGGCCGAGGCGGCCCTGCGCTATCTCGAACCCGCGGCCTTCCCCCAGGATCATGTTGGTGGCCGGCACGCGGACATTGTCGAAAACGATCTCGCAATGGCCGTGCGGCGCATCGTCATAGCCGAAGACCGACAGCGCGCGTCCAATGGTCAAACCCGGGGCGTCGACCGGTACCAGTATCTGGCTGTGCTGCTGGTGCCGGGGGGCATCCGGCGTGCTGAGGCCCAGCACGATCAGCACCTTGCAACGCGGATCGCCCGCGCCGGAAATCCACCACTTCCGCCCGTTGATGACGTAATCTTCTCCGTCCCGCGTGATCCGCGTGGCGATGTTGGTCGCATCGGAGCTGGCGACATCGGGTTCCGTCATCGCGAAGGCGGAGCGCATTTCGCCCGCCATCAGGGGGCCGAGCCACTGCGATTTCTGTTCGGCCGTACCATAGCGATGCAGCAGTTCCATGTTGCCCGTATCGGGCGCGGAACAGTTGAACACTTCCGATGCCCACGGCACCCTGCCCATTTCCTCGGCGCACAGGGCATAATCGAGATTGGACAGCCCAGCACCGTGGTAAAGATCGGTATCATGCGCCGGGTTGGGCGGCAGGAACAGGTTCCACAGCCCTCCGGCCCGCGCCCGCGCTTTCAGTTCTTCGATGACCGGCAGCACCTTCCAGCGCGTCGCTCCTTCCGCGAGTTCAGCTTTGTAGCGGTCTTGCGCTGGAAGGACGTGCGCGGCCATGAAGGCCCTGACCCGTTCGCGCCATTCGCGTTGCCGGGGGGATATATCAAAGTCCATAAGTGCCCCTTGCGCCGTCCCCGTCCATGCCATTGCGTGGCGGGAGGCCGGTTGGGGGCAGTGCCGCGCGGCCCGCACGCTGTCGAATACGCATCCAGGATCGCTGCGATGACGAACCGGCAATTGCTCGCCGCCGGCCGTTATGGCGCTTTGCCCGCGTGACTTCCGGGCGGCACCACCGCAGGAAGATGACCGGGTGAGGAGTACGGTTATGGATGAAATCGCAAAGAAAACCGCGCTGCGGATGATCCCCTACGGCATCTATGTGCTGACCACGAGCGATGCCGACGGTGCACCGTTCGCGGCAACGGTCAACTGGGTGACGCAGACCTCGTTCGCACCGCCTCTGGTAGCCTTGGCGGTCAAGGCGGATTCGGGTTCCTATGCGGCGTTCCGGGCAACCGGCGTTGCGGTGCTCAACATCCTGGGCAAGGGGCAGCAGGGCGCGGCGTTCACGTTCTTCAAGCCGGCCGACTATGTGGACGGCAAGCTTTCGGGCGAGAGCGTTCGCGCCGCGGGCAATGGCGCGCTGGTTCTGGAAAGCGCGGCCGCGGCCGTGGAGCTCAAGCTGGTGACGGTGGTGGAAGAAGGCGATCACCATTTGGTCATCGCCGAGGTGACCGAAGCCATGGTGATGCGCGAACCCGGAGGCCGCGCGGATGCCGCCGTGCTCGAGATGAAGGATCTCGGCGAAAAGGTGTTTTACGGCGGCTGAGCGCCGACAGAGCCTCGAATTGGAACCGCCGGAGCCCTCGGGCTCCGGACGGGCCAGTGGAACGCGCCCGGTATGACAGGGTTATGCGCGTTCAGATGTCGTGCTTATTCATATTTATGATTTATATAATAAAAGGGATCGTCAAGCGACGTCCCGATCGCTGTTGTCGCGGGTGACAATGGTTTTCGGGCCGCGCTTCGCTTCGCCGGATCGTCCATCAGGAATCTGGCTGACAGAGAATTTCTTTAGGAAATAGCCTTCTACACCTGTTGCGGATGGCTGAATTTGCCCGCACTCTGCAAACCGGGCCAGGATTGGTCGGCTGGGGATGCCTTTGGAACATGGTTGATGCCCGTTGGGAAACGCTAATGTGCTTCAACGAGATTTGTGGTTCGAACCGTGCCCTTTAAATGCTGATCATATAAAAAATGGCATGGGAGAGTTGCGGTGAAGGGTGCCTATTCGGGATCGACTGGACGTATCGCGCTGGGACGACGGGGCCGCCTGCTAGGCGGAAGTGCCGCCCTGATTGTGCTGGGACTGCCGGGGATTGCCTTCGCCGCGCCGGAAGGGGCGAGTGCATCGCCCGCCGGGGCGGAGGAATCCGCCGAAGGCGCCGGCACGGGCATTCAGGACATCATCGTTACCGCGCGCCGCCGCGAAGAGCGTTCGCAGGACACGCCACTCTCGATCAGCGCCATCTCGTCGCAGCAGCTCAAGGAGCTGAATATCGTCCGGCTGGAGGGCATTACCCAGCTTGCGCCCAGCCTGCGCATCACCCAGGCGAGTGGTAGCGGCAACTCTCCCGCGATCTACATTCGTGGCATCGGCACGCTGTCGACCGCACTCTACGTGGAACCTGCCGTCGGCATTTACGTCGATGGCGTCTATACGCCGCGTCCGAGCGGCAACACGTTCGATCTTCCCGATATCGCCAGCGTGGAAGTGCTGCGCGGGCCGCAGGGAACGCTGTTCGGTCGCAACACTACCGGTGGCGCGATTGTGTTAACGACTCAGGCGCCGAGCGAGGACGCCGGCTTGAAAGCCGATTTCTCGATTGGTTCGCGCAGCGAGGTTACCGCATCGGCGGTGGCGCAACTGGGGCGTATCGGCAATTCGCCGTTCAAGGTGCGCTTGTCGGCACAGGCTCACAGCCGCGATGGATGGGTGCGCACGCCGAACTATTCGCCTTCGAAGTGGGGCGGCGCGCTTTACAGCTATGGCTTCGGAGCGGCGGTCCAGGGCGACTTGGGCAAGCTGACGGTCGATCTGCGTGGTCGCTATAACAACGTCGAATCCTACACGGGATGGGAGGCTCTGGCGGCCACGACGGTGGGCGGAACCTATTTCCGCAACTCGGGAACCGCCAATGGCCTGCCGTTCCCGATCGGCGTGGGGCCGCGGGACTACACGTATCGCGATCCGCGCACGGACGGGCGCTCCGTCGCCAAGAGCTATGGCGGCGCGCTGACCCTCACCTACGCCGTCAGCCCCGCGCTCACGATCAAGTCGATTACCGGGTACACGGGCATCGACCAGGATCTCCACGCCAACATCGGTGGCGGATCGACGCGGGGTTTCGTGGTGAATCCGGTTGTCGCCGGGCAAAATATCGAACCGGTCAGCGCCCATGTCACGCCCTATAACCCAGGTCATCAGAAGCAGTTCACGCAGGAACTCCAGCTGCTCGGCAATCTCGGTGATTTCAATTATCTGGTCGGCTTCTACTACTATGATGAGAAGGTGAGGGAAAATCTCACCACCATCCTGAATTCGCCGCTCTCCGCAACCACGGCCGTGCGCCTCAACCGCACGACGATCTATGCGATCCATTCGAAGTCCTACGCCGGTTTCGCGCAGGTCGGCTGGAAGCCTTCGTTCGCGGACGGGAAGCTCGAGGTCGTCGGTGGCGTCCGTTACACCGAAGACAAGAAGTCCCTCGTTTCCAATACCGTTTCGCGCACGACCACGACCACCACTGCGGCGCAATCGCGCAAGGACAAATGGGACAATGTCGGCTGGCTGGGCTCGATCAGCTACCGTGTCTCACCCCTTGTCATGGCCTACGTTCGTGCCTCTTCGGCTTACCGGTCGGGCGGATACAATGCCCCGACCGTCGGCGCGCCGCCCTTTGGACCGGAAACAGCGATCAGCTACGAAGCAGGTTTCAAGAGCGATCTGTTCGACCGGCACCTGCGCTTCAACGTTTCGGTGTTCCAGACCGACTATGACAACCTGCAGGTCAACGGCTACAATATCGCCACCAACACCAATTCGCTGACCAACGCCGGCAAGGCGCGTTATCGCGGTTTCGAGGTGGAAGGCCAGGTCGTGTTCGGCAATTTCCGGATGGACGGCAATCTGGGCCACGTCGATCCCAAGTATCAGGAATACATTCTGGCGGTGGGCGGCGTGCCCACGAACGTCGCGTCGCAGGCAAAGTTTGCCAACGTACCGCGTTGGACCTATCACGTGGGCGCACAATACCGGATTGATACCGGCAAGATCGGCGGCTTTACGCTGCGCGGCGATTACACCGGCAAAAGCAATTCGCCGAGCTACACGTTGATTTCGCAAGCGCCGAATACCGCCCAGGTTCCGCTCTTTGGCCGCGAGGACAATTTCAGCGCCCGCCTGATGTGGGATTTCGAATCCAACGGCCGCAAGTTCCGGGCACAGGTGTTCGGCGAAAACCTCAGCAACAACCGCTACATCACGTTTGCTTCGGACTTCGGGGCGATCATGGCCGGTACGTTCAACCGCCCGCGCTATTATGGCGTGGCGTTGGGCGTGGAGCTCTGACCCGGGTGGAAGGCGATCCGGCGGCTTCGCCTGCCAGCAAGACGCCGGACCCGTCACCGTGGCTGTCCGATTGCGCCCGGCTCGCAGGCCGTTGCGCGATCGTGACCGGGGCGGGGTCGGGCATCGGCCGTGCGATCAGCCGCCACCTAGCCCATGCGGGCGCAACGTTGCTGCTGCTTGACCGCGACGCTGATGCGGTGAAGCGTGCCGGTGACGATCTTTCAGCGCGCGGTACCGCGACCGTGGATGTCTCCGACTGGCAGGGTTTGCAACGCGCGTTCGACGATCTTCTCGGGGCCGACTTCCCGGATATCCTGGTGAATGCCGCGGGCATTTTTCCGTCCGCGCCCGCGCTCGATCTCGATGAGGAGCACTGGGACACTTTGCTGGACGTCAATCTGAAAGGCACGATGCGTCTCGGCCAGCTTGCCGGGCGAAGGATGCGCGATGGCGGCCGGGGCGGGGCCATCGTCAATATCGGGTCGGTGCAGGGGCAGCGGTCCACCCCCGGCAAGGCTGCCTATGCCGCATCGAAGGCCGGCATAGAGGCGTTGACTCGCGTGCTCGCCGTGGAACTGGCGCCATATGGCATACGCGTCAACGCGGTCGCGCCAGGCCCGGTCCTGACCGAAGCCGCGAAAGCGCGCCTTGCAGCGATCGCGGACGGGGCCATGGCCGGGCGGGCCTTCAAGGCGGATCATCTGCGAATCGGTGATCCCGATGAGATCGCCCGCGTGGCGCATTTTCTCGCCAGTCCGGCGGCCTCCTACGTGTCAGGTGCGGTCTGGACGGTCGATGGCGGCACGACGTTGGCTTGAACGACACAGGGCTGCCGCGCCCATGCTTGCTCGAACGGGCAGCATTGATGCAGGCTCGGCAAGCAACAGATGCTTCATCGGGAACGGTGCCAGCCGCAAGCCGATGCTATCGTGACACCATAATGATCGGGAGTTGATGCCAATGGCCGTGATATCGGGCGTCGTTCAGGATATGCCGGCGTCATCGTCCGCAACCGACCTTCCCGCGTGGCGGCGTTGGCTGGTTATCGTGATTCTCCTGACGGGCGGCATCAAGTCGGCCTTGGCGTTCACCTCGGTGGTCCCGGCGTTGCAACTAATTGCTGCGGAGTTCGGCGGCGCGGGTGATTCGGTTCTGTCCGCGCAGTTCGTGGTCACGTTGGCCCCGGTGGGCATGGCGGTGTCGGGCCTCATGGCCGGCATGATCGTTTCGAATCGCAATCTGCGCACCACGATGTTTCTGGCGCTGGGGGTTTGCACTCTTGCCGGATTGATGCAGCTTGTGGTGCACAACTACTTTCTGCTGCTGGCCAGCCGCTTCGTGCTGGGATTCAGCGCTGTGGTCGCAGACGTTTCGATGACCAGCATCCTGGCCGCGCAGTTCTCCGGCGCGGCGCGATCGAAGCTCATCGGATTTCGCCAGGCGATTTCGTCGATCGGCACGGTCGCGACGATGCTGCTGGGCGGCTGGCTGGCGCAGCATTACGGCTGGCGAGCGCCCGGTATCATGTTCCTGCTGCCCGGCATCATGCTGCTGCTGGCGTTTCTTGCCTTTGACCAGCCGATCCGGCTTGAGCAGATCCCGTCTTCGCGCGAACGGTTCTCGGTCTGGCAGCTCTGGCCGCTGCTGCTGCTTTCGCTGGTGATGTCCATCGGCCACACGATGCCCTCGTTCCAGATGCCGTTCCTGCTCAAGGAGAACGGGATCACCAGCGCGGTGCTGGTCTCGCGGGTTCCGGCGCTTAGTTCCACGATTTCCATCCTGTCGGCTTTCGCCTTCGGCTTTGTCTATGCCCGCCTTGGCCCCTGGACGCTGGTGGTGGCGGCGACGCTGATGGGCGCCGGCTTCATCGGCGCTGGATTGGCGCCCAGTTACGAGATCATCCTGTTGTGCGTGGTGATCGAGGGCGTGGGCGCGGGCTGGACCATTCCGTTTTTCCTCAACCGGATTCTGGACCGGACCGATCCGGCCAAGCGCAGTTCGGCGATCGGACTTGTCCAGTCCTCGCTGTTCCTCGGCCATTTCCTGAATCCGCTGATCACGGCGCCCGTCCGCCTGACGCTGGGCATCCACGCCACCTTCATGGTGGTGGGCGCAGCGCTGATCTTGATCGCGGTCCTGATCGGCGGCTGGAGCACGCGTTTCCGCAACACCGTTCGAGCGATCTGATTGCGCGAAGGCTGCCGTCACCCGTTGACCCCTCGCGTCTGTTTGCTATCATATTAAAGATAGAAATGTATAGGAGATGAAAATGCCTTTGGGGAGTTCCAAGCTGATTTCCGCTGACAGTCATTTCAACGAACCCGGTGACCTCTTCACCAAGCGGGTGGCGCAGAAGTTCAAGGACCGCGTTCCGCGCATGGAAAGTTTCCCCGAAGGGGACGGCTGGATCTTCGAAGGGCTGGAAGGCCCGCGCAATTTTGGCTGGAACGCCTGCGCCGGACTGCCGCCCGAGGACATGAAGGCCTGGATGCGCTTCGACGATATGCGCAAGGGCGGCTGGGATCCGGCCGAGCGTGTCAAGGAACAGGACCGCGACGGGGTGACCGCCGAAGTCATGTACCCGACTCCATCGATTCAGGCCGCGATCGCGCTGATCGAAGACGAGGAACTGCACCTTGCCACCGTGCAGGCCTATAACGACTGGGTTTCGGAGTACGTCGCCTATGATCCGGCGCGTTTCTGCGGCCTCGTCTATCTGCCCAACCGGGGCGGGGTGAAAGTCGCCGTCAAGGAAATGGAGCGCGTTCTTGGGCGCCCCGGCATGCGCGCGGTAATGGCGCAGGCCTATCCCACCGGCACGACGGTCATGACCGAGGAACATGACTATCTGTGGGCCGCGATCCACGAACGCGACGTCAGCTTCAACATCCACGTCGCGCTCGGCATCTACAAGCCGAGCCCGCACAAGGCCAAGCTGCCCGGTTATGGCCGTTTCTTCGACGCGCCGAACCGCTGCATCGAGTTCGTGTTCAATGGCGTGTTCGATCGCTTCCCGAACCTCAAGGTCGCTTTCGCCGAAGTCGATTTCGGCTGGGTGCCCTACGTCAAGGAGCAGATCGACAACAACTACCAGCGGCTGGAAAAGGTCAACCAATTCGGCCTGAAGCGTTTGCCCAGCGAATATATCGATGAGCATTTCTACTTCGGGTACATGACCGACAGCTTCGGCCTCAACAACCTGAACTACATGAACCCCGAGCGTGTTCTGTGGTCCACCGACTATCCGCACATCAGCGCGGACTATCCCTACAGCTGGCGGACGATCCAGGCGTCGATGTCGGGCGTGCCCGCGCCGACCAAGGCCGCGATCCTCTACGGCAATGCCGAGAAGCTCTACGGTTTCGACGCGGAAGCGCTCGCCAAGGCGGAAGGCAAGCCGGCGCTCGCCGCCGCCTGATCGCCAGACGCCTTGCAACCGTGACGGGGCCTGGCGCCCGTTCCCAGGCGGAACGGGTGGCTGGCCCCGCGCGTGCCGGATAGAACGAGATGCTCGACAAGAGGATGCCGCTGGACGCCATCGTGGCGGAACTGGCTGATGGAATGACGATCGCGATCGGCGGCTGGGCCACGCGGCGCAAGCCGATGGCGCTGGTGCGCGCGATCGCGCGCTCGGGGCTGAAGGACCTGACCGTGATCGCCTATGGTGGGCCAGACGTCGGCATGCTGGCCGCCTGCGGCAAGCTCCGCCGGCTGGTGTTCGCGTTCGTTTCGCTCGATCACATTCCGATCGAGCCGCATTTCAAGGCCGCGCGCCAGGCGGGGCTGGACGTGTGGGAAATGGACGAGGGCATGCTGCACTGGGGTCTGCGCGCGGCGGCGATGGGTCTGCCGTTCCTGCCCACCCGCGTCGGCATCGGCACCGCGATTGCCGAGGATCCGCGCCTGCGGACGGTGAAGAGCCCCTACGACGATGGCGAAACGCTGATCGCGATGCCCGCGATCAAGCCCGACGTGGCGCTGCTGCACGTTCATCGCGCCGACGAGAAGGGCAACGTGCTGACGCTTTCGCCCGATCCGTTCTTCGACGAACTGATGGCCCGCGCGGCCGGTCGGACCTTCGTGACCGCCGAACAGATCGTACCCACGGCGGACCTGGGCCTGCCCGGCAACGCGCGGTACCACCTGGTCGAGCGGTCGCTGATCAGCGGCGTGGCGCAGGCGCCGTTCGGTGCGCATCCCACCAGCGCGGCGCCCGATTACCAGATCGATCTCGCGCACCTCAAGGCCTACGCGGCCGCCGAGGGCGAGGCGTGGGATGCCTATCGCCAGCGCTATGTCGCGGCGGACGAGGGCGCCTATCTCGCGGCGGTGGGCGGGGCGGATGCCATCCGCGCCATTCCCGCGCCGGTCTATTGAGGAGACCCGGCCGATGACGCAAACCACCGCCACCCTGGCCGACCTGCTCGTGGCGCAGTGCGCCGAAGTCTGGCGCGACGATCCCGAATGGCTGGCGACGGGTATCACGCCGATCCCGCGCCTGGGCGCCAGCCTCGCCAAGCTGACGTTCAACCCGCGCCTGATGATCACCGACGGCGAGAACATGCTGCTCGAACAACCGGCGCCGATCGGCCCGCGCGATGGCGGTCCCGTGGTGGAAGGCTGGGCGCCCTATGCCCGCACGTTCGACAACCTGTGGGGCGGGCGCCGGCACGCGCTGGTCGCGCCGGTCCAGATCGATCGCTTCGGGCAGACCAACATCAGCGTGATCGGCGATCACGCCCGGCCCAAGGCGGCGCTGCTGGGCGCGCGCGGCTTTCCGGGCAACAGCATATCGCACCCCAACAGCTTCTTCTTCCCGCAGCACAACCGCCGCGCGCTGGTGGAAGGCGAAGTCGATTTCGTCTGTTCCGCCGGATACAACCCGGCGCGCTGGCTGGATGGCCGCAAGCCGCACCGGCTCGATTTGCGGCGGATCGTGACCAACCTGTGTGTGATGGACTTCGGCGGCCCGGATCACGCGATCCGCCTTGTTTCGCTCCATCCCGGCGTGCCGATGGAGGAAGTGCGGGACAATACCGGTTTCGACCTTGCCGTGCTCGAACAGGGCGTGGGCGAAACGCCTCTGCCCGATGCCGCAGCGCTGGCCATTATCGCGCGGCTTGATCCGCACAATATTCGTGCCGGTCTGATCAAGGGCAATCCTGCCGCCGTTCGTCCCGCGTCCGTTCGCGCCATGTGACGGCTGGCGGCCGAGGGATCGCGGCAAAGCACCGCAGGCTTGCCGCGAAGCTATCGTCCCCGATGTTGACCTCCTTTAACATTGCAATGATTGATAGAGGCGAGAGAGGAACAGGAGCGTGGCGATGAGCCCGGCGGAAATCACCTACGAGACGGACACCCCGGTGCGCTACGATGTGCGCGACGGCGCGGCGTGGATCACGATGGACCGGCCGCGCTACAACAACGCGCAGAATAGCCAGATGACCTACGCGCTCGATGCGGCGTTCCGGCGCGCGGTCGACGATCCCGCGGTGAAGGTGATCGTGCTGGCCGGTTCCGGCAAGCACTTCAGCGCCGGGCACGACATCGGCACCCCCGGGCGCGATGTGGCGCGCAGCTTCGATCGCGCGCACCTGCTGCCCGATCACGTCGGCCGCCCCGGCGCCGAGATGCTCTACACCCGCGAACAGGAAGTTTATCTCGGCATGTGCCGGCGCTGGCGCGATGTGACCAAGCCCACCATCGCGATGGTGCAGGGCGCGTGCATTGCCGGCGGGCTGATGCTGGCCTGGGTGTGCGATCTGATCGTCGCTTCGGACGATGCGTTCTTCCAGGACCCGGTCTCGCGCCTGATGGGCATTCCGGGTGTCGAATACTTTGCGCATGCGTTCGAGCTGCCGCCCCGCGTCGCCAAGGAATTCCTGCTGCTGGGCGATCGGATGCCGGCACAGCGCGCTTATGATCTCGGCATGGTCAACCTCGTCGTCCCGCGCGACGAACTGGAGCAGGCGACCACGGCGATGGCGGCGAAGCTTGCGGCCCAGGCCTCGCTGGGCATGTGGCTTACCAAACAGGCGGTGAATCACGTGGAAGACCTGCGCGGCAAGCGCTCCGCCATGGATGCCGCTTTCCACATGCACCACTTCGCCCATGCGCAGAACGATCTCGTCACCGGTCACGCGCTGGGCGGCGTCACCGGCAAGAGCGCGGCGGCGGACAACAAGGCGGGCGAAAAGGCGGGCGCATGACCGATCCGCTCGCCACGCCTCTTGCCGCGCTGCTCGGCTGCCGGCTGCCGGTGATCCAGACCGCGATGGGCTGGATCGCCGAGCCGGCGCTGGTCGCGGCGACGGTGGAGGCGGGCGGCTTCGGCTTCCTGGGCGCGGCGGTGATGACGCCGGGCGAGGCGGCCGACAAGATCGCGGTGCTGTGCGGCCTGACTGCGCATCCGTTCGGCGTAAACTTCCATATGTTCCAGCCGGGCGCGGCCGATCTGGTGGAAATCATCGTCGCCAACCGCGATCGGGTGCGGGCGGTGAGCTTCGGACGGGGGCCGGACGCGAAGATGATCGCCCGCTTCCGCGATGCGGGTATCCTTTGTGTGCCGACGGTGGGCGCGGTGAAGCACGCGCGCAAGATGGCCGAACTGGGCGTGGATATGGTTGTGGTGCAGGGCGCCGAGGGCGGCGGGCACACCGGTGCGGTGGCGACCACGGTGCTGCTACCGCAGGTGCTCGACAGCGTGGGCATTCCCGTCGTTGCCGCCGGAGGCTTCGCCGACGGACGTGGGCTGGCGGCGGCGCTGGCTTGGGGCGCGGCCGGCGTGGCCATGGGCACGCGCTTCCTGATGACGCGCGAGAGCCCGGTGCCTGACGCGGTCAAGCAGCGCTACCTTGCCGCCGGGACCGACGACATCGAGGTTACGCGCACGGTGGATGGTCTGCCGCAGCGGATGATCCGCAACAAGGCGTTGACCCGCCTGGCCGTCGGCGGCGCGCTGGCCTCATGGCGCAACGCGGTCTCCGCTGGCCTTGCGATTAAGCGTGCCACCGGCGCATCCTGGGGCGAAATCCTGCGCGCGGCGCAAGGGATGCGTGTGCACGGCGGCTTGACGCTCGCGCAGGCGATGCGTGCTGCCGCCGCGCCGATGCTGATCCAGCGCGCTGTGGTATCGGGTGACAGTGAGGCTGGGCTGATGGCCACCGGTCAGGTCGCCGGGCGCCTTTCCGATCTCCCCTCGGTAGCTGACCTGCTCGCTGCGATCGAACATGACGCGCGCGCGCGGCTGGCCGCGCTGTCGCCTGACCCCACGCCCTTGAGCCCCAACCACTTGAGGATGTCCGCCTGATGCCGGTCCGAATCCATGTCGCCGACCGTATCGGCGAGATCATTTTCGATCATCCGCCCGTGAACGCGCTGGGCAGCGCGGCCTGGAACGAAGTGCCCGACATCGTGACCGCGATGGGGCGTGATCCCGACGTGCGCTGCGTGCTGATCCGCGCGGAAGGGCGCGGCTTCTGTGGCGGCGTGGATATCAAGGAGATGCAAGCGCATCCCGAACGGATCGTGGCGCTCAATCGCGGCAATTTCCGCACGTTCCAGGCGGTGCGCGCGTGCGAGGTGCCCGTGGTCAGCGCGGTGCATGGCTTCATCATCGGATCGGGCATCGGCATCTGCGGCGCGTCCGATGTGGTGATCGCGGCCGATGACGCGTTCTTTTCGCTGCCCGAGGTCGATCGCGGCGCGATGGGCGGGGCCAGCCACCTGATGCGGATGTTCCCCCTGCAGAAAGTGCGGGCCGCGTTCTTCACCGGCGGCCGGATAGACGCGGCGGAGGCCTGGCGCCTTGGCGCGGTCGAAAAGGTCGTCCCGCGTGAAAGCCTGGTCGCGGAAGCGCGGGCGTTCTGCGCGGTGATCGCGGGCAAGAGCCGCAAGGCGCTGGTCACGGCCAAGGAAGCGTTGAACGGCATCGAGCCGCGCGATGTCGATCATGGCTATCGCTTCGAGCAGGGCTTCACCCTCGAGATGTATCTTCACGAGGACAGCCAGCGCGCGCGCGATGCCTTCGTGGATACCGGCAAGGCGGCGGCGTTCTGACCATGGACATTCGCTATACGCCCGAGGAGCAGGCCTTCCGCGTCGAAGTGCGGCGCTGGATGGCGGCGCATGTTCCCGCGCAACCGCTTCCCGATTTCGATTCCACGCGCGAAGGCTTCGAAGCGCATCGCCAGTGGGAGCGCACGCTGCACGCGGGCGGCTGGGGCATGGTCACCTGGCCGGTCGAATATGGCGGGCGCGGGCTCGACCTGATCCGCTGGCTGATCTTCGAGGAGGAATATTATCGCGCGGGTGCTCCGGGGCGGGTCAACCAGAACGGCATCTTCCTGCTAGGCCCGACGCTGATCGAATACGGCACGCCCGAGCAGAAGGCCCGGTTCCTGCCGGCAATGGCGGCGGGCGACCATATCTGGGCGCAGGCCTGGTCCGAGCCGGGCGCGGGCAGCGACTTGGCCGGCGTGCGTTCTACCGCCGTTCGCGATGGCGATGATTACGTCCTGTCTGGTCACAAGATTTGGTCCTCGCGCGCGGTCCATGCGGACTGGGCGTTCGGCCTTTTCCGCGCGCCGGGCAGCGAGCGGCACAAGGGGTTGTCGCTGATCCTGTTCCCGCTCGATGCGGCGGGCGTCACCGTGCGGCCGATCCAGCGCCTCGACGGAAAGCCCGTCTTCGCCGAGCTGTTCCTCGATAACGTGCGCGTGCCCGTTGCGAACCGCCTGGGCGACGAAGGGCAGGGCTGGGCGGTGTGCATGTCCACCGCCGGGTTCGAGCGCGGGCTGATGCTGCGCAGCCCGGCGCGATTCCAGGTTGCGGCGGCGAAGCTGGTCGATCTGTACCGCGCGCGCGCTGGCGCGGCCGATCCGGCGTTGGGTGCCGCGGTGGCGCAGGCGTGGATGGACGCCGATGCCTATGCGCTGTCGATCTATGCCACCGCCAGCCGGCTGATGGCCGGCGGGACGATCGGGCCGGAAACCAGCACCAACAAGATATTCTGGTCCGAGTTGGATCTCGACCTGCACAAGACCGCGCTGGCGTTGCTCGGTGCCGAGGCGGAACTGACCGCCGCCGCGCCCGATGCTTCCGCCGATGTGGGCGACTGGCTCGACGGTTACATCTTCTCGCTGGCCGGTCCGATCTATGCTGGCGCCAACGAAATCCAGCGCAACATCATCGCCGAGCGGATGCTCGGCCTACCGAGGTGATGGCATGGACTTCCGCCTGACCGACGAACAGACGATGCTGGCCGAAGCCGTCGGCGCTTTGCTGCACGATTGCTGCAGCGGCGCGGACTTGCGCCGATTGCTGGAAAGTGGCGCGGCGCGCGATGCCGGGCGCTGGGCGCAGATCGAGGCGATGGGCCTGCCGCTGATGCTCGCGCCGGAAGCGCGCGGCGGCAGCGGGCTGGGGATGGTCGAGATGGCGCTGGTCGCGATCGCCTGCGGCCATGCCGCGCTGCCCGAACCGCTGGTGGAGCACGCGGGCATCGCCGTGCCGGCGCTGGTGGCGGCCGGGCGCGACGTTCCGGCGGGCACCGTTGCGGTCGGCCATCCGGTTAACCCGTTCGTCGCCGATGCCGATACCGCCGAAGCGCTGTTGCTGGCGGATGGGGATGCGATGCATCTGGTGCCGCGTGCTGCGGTAACGCTGGTGCGGCAGGACAGCATCGATCCCTTCCGCCGCCTGTTCCGCGTGGACTGGAAGCCCGCGCCCGCAACGCGCACCGGTGGCGCCGCGCTGTGGGAGGCGGCATTGGAGCGGGGTGCGCTGTTGGCGGCGGCGCAATTGCTGGGCTTGGCGCAGCGCGCGGTCGATATTTCCGTGGCCTATACGAAGGAGCGTCAGCAATTCGGCAAGCCGATCGGGTCGTTCCAGGCGGTGAAGCACCATCTGGCGTCGGCGCAGGTGAAGATAGAATTTGCGCGGCCGGTGGTGCTGGCGGCGGCGGCGCTGCCCGCTTCGTCGCTCGCCCGCGCCCGGGTCAGCCATGCCAAGCTTGCCGCGCAGGCCGCCGCAGACGCGGCCAGCCATGCCGCCGTACAGGTCCACGGGGCGATGGGCTATTCGTGGGAGGTCGACGTGCATTTCGTGCTCAAGCGGGCGCTGGCGCTGGGGCAGGCGTGGGGCACGCCTGGCTTTCACCGCGCGCGCGTGGCTGAGCACATGCTTTCCGCGCCGCTGGGTCCGGATCGTACCTTCGACGCGGTACCGCTGCAGCAGGAGGCGCGCAGTGAAGCCGCTTGAGATCGCCCGCTCGTTGCGCGCCGATCCGGATGATGCCGCGCGCTATCGCGCTGCCGGCTGGTGGAGCGACCGGACGCTGTCCGCCCGCATCGCCGAACTCGCCGCGACGCGGCCCGATGCTGTCGCTTGGATCACTCCGGAAGGCCACTGCACTTGGCGCGCCTATGATCGCGCGGCGACGCGGATCGCCGCGCTGATCGCCGGACGCGGCCTGGCGCCCGGCGCGCGCGTCGCGGTGCTGTTGCCCGATGGACCGGCGGTCCACGCCGCGCTGCTTGGCGTCGAGCGCGCTGGCATGGTTGCGGTCGGCATCGGCGCGCGCGCGGGCGTGGCCGAGGTGGCGCACCTGCTCAAGCGCACCGGTGCCACGCTGCTGATCGCGCACGCGCGCCAGCGCGATCGCTCGCTGGAAGAACTGGTTGCTGCGGTGCGCGGACAGGGTGCGCCGCTTGCCGACACACTGGTGTTGCCCGATCTGATTGCCGAACCCGGCTGGTGCGACGGCCCCGTTGCCGATCACGCGCCGTTCCCGGTCGGCGATCCCGACACGCTGTTTCTCATCAATTCCACTTCCGGTACCACTGGCATGCCCAAATGCGTGATGCACACGCAGAACCGGTGGTTCTATTTCCACCGCCTTGCGGCCGAAGCGGGACGGTTCGGGGACGGCGAGGTGTTCCTCGGGGCTGTTCCGATGCCGTTCGGCTTCGGCCTGTGGACGTCGCATTTCTCGCCCGCCGCGCTGGGATGCTCCACGGTGGTATTGCCGAAGTTCGATGCTGGCACAGCGCTCGACATGATTGCGCGCGAGCGGGTGACGGTGCTGTGCTGTGTGTCCACCCAGTTCATCATGCTGCTGAACGAACAGGCGGAACGTCCGCGCGATCTCTCGTCGCTCAAGTGCATGTTCACCGGTGGCGAGGCGGTCCCTTATCGGCGCGCGGCGGAGTTCGAGGACGTGACCGGCGCCGCCGTGCTGCAGTTCTATGGCTCGAACGAGACCGGCGCGCTCAGCCACACCACCGCCGCCGACACGCGCGACCGCCGCCTTACCACCGCCGGCCAGGTCATCCCCGAGATGGGCGTGCGTCTGTTCGATCCCGCCACCGGTGCGGAGGTGGAAGGACGCGGACAGCCAGCCTGCAAGGGGCCGGCCACCTGCCTCGGCTACTGGGACGACGACGAGGCGAATGCCAGGCTGTTCACCCCGGACGGCTGGATGCTCATGGGCGACATCGTCGAGGTCGATGGCGACGGCTATCTGCGCGTTGTTGGCCGCACGTCCGAATTCATCATTCGCGGCGGCAAGAACCTGTCCGCGCCCGCGATCGAGGCGGAGGTGGCGACGCACCCCGCGGTGGCCCTGGTTGCCGCCGTCCCGGCGCCCGACCCGGTGTTCGGTGAGCGCGTGTGCATCTATGTCGCCCCGCGCCCCGGGCAGACGGTGGCGCTGGAAGAGATCACCGCGCACCTCGCGAAACGCGGCGTCTCGCGCGAATGGTTCCCCGAATATCTCGTCCTGATGGACGACCTGCCGCGCTCGTCGGGCGGCAAGGTCGCCAAGGGCGAACTCGCCGCCGATGCGAAGAAGCGCTGGGCGGTGCCGGCATGACATACCAGAACATCAAACTCGCCCTGGAAGGCCGCATCGCCCGCGTCACGCTGGCGCGGCCGGACAAGCTCAACCCGCTCGATTGGTCCACGGTCAAGGAACTGAAGGCCGTAGTTGCGCGGATCGAGGCCGAGCCGGGCATCGATTTCGTGCTGCTGACCGGCGAGGGACGCAGCTTTTCGGCTGGCGGCGATCTTGACGGGTATGTCCGGCTCTATCGTGATCCGCCCGCGTTTCAGGCGTTTCTCGACGATTTCCACGCGATGCTGACCGGCATCGAGCAGGCGCGGGCGGTGTGGATCGCGGCGGTCAACGGAGTCTGTGTCGCGGGCGGGATCGAACTGCTGCTCGCCTGCGACATGGCGATCGCGGCGGAAAGCGCGAGGATCGGCGACGGGCATCTGAACTTCGGCCAGTTGCCCGGCGCCGGTGGGTCGCAGCGGCTGCCCCGCGCGATCGGCCTGCTGCGGGCGAAGCACCTGATGTTGACCGGCGAACTGCTGGATGCGCGGACAAGCGAGGCGTGGGGGCTGGTCACGAAAGTCGTGCCCGACGCCGACCTTCTCGCCGAGGCCGAAACGTGGATCGCGGGCATGGCGACCAAGAGTGCGGTTGGCCTCGCCGGCGCCAAGCGCCTCGCCAACATGACGCTCGATACGCCCTACGAGGAAGGCCTGCGGCAGGAGATCGCGTTCGTCCACCGCTACGCCACCACCGAACCCGACGCCACCGAGGGCCTCATGGCCTTCAAGGAGAAACGTGCGCCAAACTTTGGCGCGCGGAAGGAAGACTGACCACATGTACAAGTTGCGCGACAAGTATGCGATCGCCGGGATCGGCAACACCGAATACAGCAAGTTCTCCGGCCGCACGGTGCGAAGCCTTGCGACCGAAGCCTGCCTCAAGGCGATCGAGGACGCCGGGCTGACCGTCGGCGATATCGACGGCATCGTCAGCTTCAACTTCAACGACAGCGCGCCCGCGATCGGCGTCGCCACCGAGATGGGCATCGAGAACGCCGGCTATGCGGTCGACTATGCCGCTGGGGGAAACGGCGCGAACCTGATCACGCTGGCCGCCACCGCCGCGATCGAGGCGGGGCTGGCCAAGAATGTAGTCTGCTTCCGCGCGATGAACGGCCGTTCGGGCTTCCGCCTCGGCGGCGGACGCGACATGTCGGCCTACGGCGTCACCCAATACACAGCCCCGCTGGGCTGGATTACGTATCCGCAGGCGATGGCGATGTGGGCGCGGCGCCACATGATCGACTACGGCACCACCGAGGAACACTGGGCCGAGATTGCCACCACCTTCCGCGCCAACGCGGTGCGGAACGAGCGCGCGATGCAGCGCACGCCGATGAGCAAGGACGATTACTACAACTCGCGCTTCATCGTCGATCCGTTCCGGATGTACGACATCTGCCTGGAAAGCGACGGTGCCTGCGCGGTGGTCATCACCGCGGCCGAACACGCGCGCGATCTGCGGCACAAGCCGGTCTATATCATGGGCGGCGCCTACGGCGGCGGACCGACGCAGGGCGACGACCTGTTCGACGCGATCCGCTGGCCCAGCCATTCGCACAACTGCTTCAAGTACCTGGCCCATGATCTGTGGGGCAGCGCCGGCATCGGTCCGAAGGACGTCGATGTTGCCGAAATCTATGACTGCTTCACCTACAGCGTGCTGATGGCGCTGGAAGGCCTGGGCTTCTGCAAGGAAGGCGAAGGCGGCCCGTTCGTGATGGACGGCCGCATCGCCCCGGGTGGCGAACTGCCGCTCAATACCCACGGCGGCCTGCTGTCTGAGGCCTATATCCACGGCTTCAACCACGTGACCGAGGCGGTCGAGCAGCTGCGCGGCACGGCCGGCGTGCGCCAGGTGGAAGGCGCGGAGATCGCACTCACCACCGCTGGGGCGATGACCTGCGGCAGCGCCATGATCCTGAGGAACTGATCGATGTTTCAACCCACTGCCTATGCCAAGCCGCTGCCGGTTCCCGATCCCGAAAGCACGCCGTTCTGGGACGGGATGCGCGAAGGCCATCTGATGCTCCAGCGTTCGTCGGCCGGCGAATATCTGTTCCCGCCGGTGACGTTCAGCCCCGGATCGCTCGAACGCCCGGAATGGGTGGAGGCAAGCGGCAAGGGCACGGTGTTCAGCTGGATCGTGGTGCGCCATCCGGTCCCGCGCGACGTCTATGCCGACGAGGTGCCCTACGTCGTTGCGCTGATCGCGCTCGAAGAAGGCTGCCGCATGACCGGCAACCTGGTGGATATCGCGCCGGAGGATGTGCGCGCCGGAATGCCGGTCGAGATCGTCTACAACCGCGTCACGCCGGAGATCACGCTGCCGGCGTTCCGCCCGGCGAAGGGGTAACCATGGCTTCGCCCGCGATCGACGATCCCTTCGCCGCCTCGCCGCTGCTGCGCCGCTTCGCGCAGGCCACGCGCGCGGACCTGGAAGCCTACCAGCTTCGCAAGGTTCAGGCGCTGTGCGAACGGCTCTATGCCAACAGCGCCTATTATCGCGCCAGGATGGATGCGGGTGGGCTGCAGGGTGGCGTCGTCGACAGCCTTGACCGGTTCTCGAAGGCGTTTGCCTCTTCGGCCAAGGCGGATTTCCTCGAGGACCAGCAGGCCGCGCCGCCGTTCGGTACGCGGCTCGGCGTCGATCGCGCGGATGTCGTGCATATCAGCATGACCAGCGGCACCTCGGGACAGGGCCAGGAAATCTATGGCCGCACCCAGCGCGACGTGCACATGCTGGGCTATCTCCATGCGCTGCCGTGGTTCATGGCTGGGCTGCGCCAGGGCGATACCGCGATCAACTGCGTGCCGGCGGGCGGCATGACCACCGGGGGCTGGGGGCCGGGCGAGGCAATCCGCATCCTGGGCGCCACCGGCTTCCACGTCGGCGGCAACACCTCCACCGATGCCAAGATCGACCTGATGCTGAAGCTCGGTGGGCTCCGGTTCATCTATGCCTCGACCAACTATCTCCACACGCTGACCGAGGCACTGCTGGCACGTGGGATCACTCCGCGCGAGGCATTTCCGGGAATGCACGGCCTGTTCATCGCCGCAGAAGGCTATCCGCTGGAATGGGCGGCCAAGATCGAGGAACACTGGGGCTGCCGGTTGCAGGAAGGCTATGGCTCCACGCAGCTCAACGGGTTCGGCGGGTCGACGGCGTCTGCCGGGGTGTTCCGCAGCGGCTCTGCTTCTGGGGGCGAGCGCGGGCTAATCCGCCTGTTCGAATGGGAGCATCTGGTCGAGATCGTCGATCCCGCCACGGGTTTGCCGGTGAAGCCCGGCGAACAGGGCGAGATGGTCGTCACCAACCTGTCGGTCGAGGGCAGCCCGGTGGTGCGCTTCCGCACCGGCGACGCGGCGCGCTTCGTGCCCTGGCAGGAATGCGGCGGCGGCGCGTGGAACGCGATCGAATGCGGCACGATCGGCCGGTTCGACGACATGATGAAGATCCGCGGCAACAACGTCTGGCCGACGATGTTCGACGCGGCGGTTTTCGCGCACCCGGAAGTGGGCGAATACAAGGGTCGTGTCTACACCCGCGACGGCAAGACCGAGGTGGAGGTGAAGATCGCCGTGGCCGACCACCAGACGGGTCTTTCCGCCGACGAGCGCAAGCGGCTGCTCCAGTCGGTGCGCAACGCGATCAAGGAGCGCAGCAACATGTGGGTCGACGTATGCGAGGTGCCGCGCGCCGAGTTCCAGGGCTTTGCCTACAAGGCGCGCCGCTGGACCGACGAACGGCAGGACGGATACCGGCTGTGACGGAGGGCGCGATGGCCGACCGGGACGAGGACGGCGCGCTGCTGGCGCAAATGTTGGCGCTGGCCGACCGGCTGGCCCAGAGCGAGGACGCATTGCTCAAGGGGCAGTACGCCTATTTGCGCGCGCGGGTGGCGGCGCTGATCGAGCTGCAATCGTTCGGCGAGGCGGTGTGAGCGGCTTCGCGCGCTTTTCGCTGGAAGGGCGGGTTGCGGTCGTCACCGGCGGCGGTGGCGGGCTGGGATCGGCCGGTGCGCTGGCGCTGGCCGAATGCGGCGCGGACGTGGTGCTGGTGGCCCGCAACCGTGCGAGGCTGGAAGAATCGGCTGCCGCCGTGGAGGCGGCTGGTCGCCGGGCGATCGTGATCGAGGCGGACGTCGCCGACGCGCGGGCGATGGTCGATGCCGCGGCCGAAGCCGAAGCCGCGCTCGGCCGTGTGGACGTGCTGTTCAACAACGCGGGCATCACCAACCCGCAAGCGGTGCTGGACGTCTCGCCCGAGGATTTCTTGCGCGTGCAGGAAGTCAACATCGCCGGTGCGTTTCATGCCGTGCGCGCCTTCGCGCCGGCTATGCTGGCGCGCGGCTTCGGCCGGATCATCAACATGGGATCGATCCTGTCGGGTCGGGGCATGGCCAACCGTGGCGCCTACTGCGCATCCAAGGCCGGGCTCGCCAATTTCGGCGCGGCCTGTGCGTTCGAGTTCGGCGGCCGGGGCGTCACTGTCAACACGCTGGGGGCGACGGTGATCGTCACCGATCTCAACCGCGAACTCGTGCGCACCCAGCCCGAACTCTATGCCCGCGTGGTCGATCGCACCCCGCTTGGCCGCCTGGGAGAGGTCGAGGACCTGATGGGCGCGCTGATCTTCCTTGCCTCGCCCGCATCGGGCTTCGTCACCGGACAGACGCTGTTTGTCGATGGTGGCTACACTGCTGGCTGAAAACCGAAGGATACCATGTCGACACCGCTCAAGACCCTGTTCGATCTCACGGGCCGCACCGCGCTTGTCACCGGCGGTTCGCGCGGGCTCGGACTCACGATGGCCGAGGCGCTCGGCGAGTTCGGCGCGCGGGTGATCGTTACCGCGCGCAAACAGGCCGAACTGGACAAGGCCGTAGCGCACCTCTCCGCCCTTGGCATCGCGGCCAGCGCGATCGCCGCCGACGTCGGCAAGCCCGAAGCGGCGCAGCAGATCGTCGATGCGGTCAAGGCGGATGGTGGACGGATCGACATCCTCGTCAACAACGCCGGAACCTCGTGGGGATCGAAGACCGAGGAGATGCCCCTCGATGCATGGAACAAGCTGCTGGCGGTCAATCTCACCGGTCCATTCCTGCTGGCGCAGGCCGTCGCGCGCGAATTCATGCTGCCGGCGGGCTGGGGGCGGATCGTCAACATCGCCTCGGTCGAAGGGTTGCTTGGGCACCATCCGCGCATGATTGGCACGATTGCCTACAACGCCAGCAAGGGCGGCCTGATCAACTTCACGCGCGCGCTGGCGGCGGAATGGGGCGGGCGCGGCGTGACCGTCAACGCGCTGGCGCCGGGCTACTTCCCGTCCAAGCTGACCGGCTACGTGCTCGACAAGCATGGCGAGGAATTGCGCCACGATACGCCCAGCGGCCGGCTCGGCTGCGACGACGACCTCAAGGGCGCGACACTGCTGCTGGCGTCCGACGCCGGGGCACACATCACCGGGCAGGTGTTGCCCGTCGATGGCGGCGCATCGATTATCTGAACGCAAAACGTGGGGAGGTTACGATGAATGCACCCAGTCGTTTCGGCACGCGCTATCCGTTTCATCCCTATCCGACAGGGTGGTTCAGCGTGGGTTTCGCGGAGGATCTGGAGCCGGGAGACGTCCGGCCCCTGCGCTATTTCGGCAAGGATCTGGTCTTGTTTCGCACGCAGGGCGGCGAGGTGGCGGTGACCGATGCGCATTGCCCGCATCTGGGCGCGCATCTCGGCTATGAAAGCTGGGTGGAGGGCGAGACGCTGGTCTGCCCGTTCCACCAGTGGCGCTACGATACCGGTGGCAAGTGCGTTAGCGTGCCGTTCTCCCGCACGGTACCCCCGCGCGCGAAAGTGCGCAAGTGGCCGACGCTGGAGCGCGGCGGCATGATTTTCATCTGGCACGACCTCGAAGACCGCGAGCCTGCGTGGGAACTGCCCGCGTTCGACGAAAGCCGCCGCATTCCCGATGCGGGCTTTCGCAAGCTGCACGACGATTTCGGATCGGCACACCCGCAGGACGTGTTCGAGAACGGCGTCGATTTCGCGCATTTCCCCGGCGTCCATTCCACCGGCCGCGCGGTCAGCAACGGCGCGATCCGCGCCGACGGCGTCCGCTTCTTCAGCCCGGTGCGCATCCTCCCCGCGGGATACGACGGACCGGTGGAAGGCGTGGACGTCGGTTCGACGGTTGATTCCGAAGTGATCGGCGGCGGTCTTTCGCGCGTGGAGAGCCGCACGCCGCACGCACCGGGCATTGTCACAGTGTACTATGTCTCGGTGACACCGGTGGATGCCAATCTCAGCCATTACTATGTCCACCAGTTCTTCCTGCGTGACGACGATTGCCCGATGACGGAAGAGCAAATCGCGGCGTTCACGGCGCTGGCGGCCGAGCACGGCCTCAAGGAGCAGTGGAGCGACGGCAAGATCTGGCCGTTCAAGGCCTATGTCGAACAGCCGCTGCTGAGCGCGGTGGACGGGCCGATCCTCAAGTATCGCGACTGGTACAAGCAGTTCCACCCGGCTGTGTGACCAGCGCATTGGGGCGGGCGCGTGCAGGGCGCGCCCGCCTTTTTTGTGCGCAAAAAAAGGCGGGGATCGCTCCCCGCCGCTTCCCCAATACACTCGGGATTGCTCTATTCCGCCGCTTCCGCCTGGGGCTCCGGCTCGGGCTCGAAGGTCGGCACCTGCTCGCTCCAGTAGGCGGATTCGCGCGAGGTATCGATCGTGCGCGCACCGCGCACGCCGAACTTGCGGCGCGCTTCTTCCAGCGGCAGGTCCAGCCATTCCTCGTAGCGCGGCAGGAACAGGGCGTCGGATTGCTCGCCCACCTTCATCGCATAGTGCGCCAGGTCGAACATCCGCAGCGTCAGTTCGGGATAGTGCAGCGGCCCGCGCATGAACATCGGGATCGTCAGCAACGTGTTCTGCACGTTGAGCAGCCCGGCCAGTTCTGGCCCGAAGTGGCGGAACAGGTTCCCGTATTTGAGGAACGCCGGCATGATCTCGCCGATCCCGTCGAACCCGCCGCCCGAGAGGATGTGCATGATGTCATGCGTCTGTACGCCGCGCAGGAAGAAGTACTCGAAGCCCGATCGCGGCTCGAACGTGGGGATGATGTCCACTTCCATGCCCGCGCCGACCAGCCATTGGTACCAGATGCCGCCGACCGAGCCTTCCGGGCACGATTTCATGTCCTCGCGCGTCAGCCGCGCCAGCCAGCGATCGTCGAGCCACTTGTCGAATTCCGGCCAGGTTCGCCGGGCTTCGTTGAACAGGTCCTCGATGCGGCCGTGGTCCTGCACCTCGCGCACCGCCTCTATCAGCGAGGGGATGCCATACGTGACGGGGTAGTCGCGGCCATTGCGCTTGAGGCACTGCGTGGTGACCCATTCGCGGATGCGGGGGTCGTTGAGATACTTCGACGAGCTGATCAGCACACTGCTCGTTGTCTCCACCTTCTGCCGCCCGCGCTGGAGATAGGGCAGTTCTTCTTCGTTCATCCTCTCGACCTCCTGATGCGGGGCGCGACGGTCATGCTGCCGCGACCGCGATTTTCTGGATGGCGGGGCCGACGAACTCGCCGGGAAGTTCCCCGGTAAACGCGCCGTTCTCGAATGTCGGCACGCCGTTGACGAGCGTGAGGCGCATCGGTGCGGCATCGCGGGTGAACCGCCAGGTAAAGCCGCCCTTGCCGTCCGGCACGTCGAACACGCGCCGCAGGGGGCGGGCCTCGATCTCGTCGAGGTGGAACACCGCGATGTCGGCCCGATAGCCGGGCTTGAGCACGCCGCGGTCGCTGAAATTGAAATGTTCTGCCTGCTTGCCCGTCTGCGCATGGATCGCCTCTTCCAGCGTCAGTTCCTTGTCGCGGAAGAAGCGCGTGATGAGCAGGATGTTCTCGCCGCCGCCGCACAGCATTTGCCCGTGGGCGCCGGCGTCGGAAATGTTGGCCACGGTCTGGCTCATCCGGATGAGATCGACCGTCTTGTCGAAGTGCATGGCGTGCGGCACGCGGTTGACGATCGACCCGACCCCGTTCGCCAGCACCCAGTCGGCCAGCGCGTCGGACGGGTGCTTGCCCGTCTGTTCGGCCAGGTCCTTCAGACTCAGCCCAAGCGGGCCGGCGCCGGTTTCTGAATCCATCAGCAACATCATGTGCGGATTCGCCACGAGCGACTGGCGGAAGGCCTTGTTGTCCCAGCTGTCACGGGCGCGGGCGCGGAAGTTCTCGTCCTGGAGCAGCGCGATCTTTTCCTCGGTTGTCGGGGCCTGAACGATCTCGTGCCACACGTATTCGTTGGCCTGCGCGAACGAGGAACTGCTGAAGAAGTTGAGCGCCGTGGTGGGCGGAACGTGGGCAAAGCTCGGCCAGAAATCGAGCCCTTCCTGGCGTTGTTGCTCGGAAATCTCCCACATCCGGTCGCGGATCGAATCCTGGAAATGCAGCAGGCCGGCTGCGCCCGCCATCTGCACGCGCACGCCCAGCCCCCGGCACAGGTTGCCGAGCCGCTCCATCTGTTCGGGCGCCTTCAGCTTGAAGAAGGTATCCAGAATGACCTGCAACTGGCTGCCCGGGCGGCTGGCGAGCACGCCGATCAGCGCGGTCCATTCGGCATCGTCGGCGACAAGGCTCGGCACCGGACGATCCTTGCTGTCATGGTCCATCAGGTTGGACGACATGCCCAGCGCACCGGCATCGATGGCATCTTCCAGCAGCGCGCACATCTTGCGGATTTCGTCGGGAGTCGCCGCGCGATCCCAAGCGTCCATGCCCATCACGGCAAGGCGGATGGCGATGTGCCCGGCATAGCCGGCGATGTTCGTGGAAACCTTGCACTTCGCCTGCATCGAGGCGCGGTATTCGGACCAGGTGCTCCAGTCCCAGGGCAGGATGTCCAGGAACGGCTTTTCGGCGACTTCCTCGAAGAACGAGAAGATCTTGACCATTTCCATCCGAATTTCGGGATCGGCGTGGACGGGCGCGGCGGTAAAGCCGCAGTTGCCGATGACCACGGTGGACACGCCATAGCCGGGCAGCGGATCGAGATCGGGCTGCCACCACATCACCGCGTCCATGTGGGTATGCGGCTCGATGAACCCGGGGGATACAATGCAATCCTTCGCATCGACCACACGTTCGCCGGCAGCATCCGCCAGTCCGGGCGCGATCTCCGCGATGAAGCCATCCTTCACGCGAACGTCAGCAGCATAGGCTGGTGCGCCAGTGCCATCGACGACGGTTCCCCCCTTGATCAGAATATCGGTCATGCGCCTCTCCTGTCTTTGAAATCTGATAAGGCCATATTATAGCTAACATTGCAATGTTAGATGTCGTCGGTCAGAGGCCGTTGGTCGACGATTTCGATCCCGTAGCCATCCAGCCCGATGAAGCTGGTCTCGCTGTTGCTGAGCAGCACGATGCGGTGGATGCCGAGATCGGTGAGTACTTGCGCGCCGATCCCGTATTCCCGCACGGCGACATGCCGGCCAGCGCTTTCCTCGCGCCCCGCTTCGCGTGCGCGGATGATGCAGCCAACCAGATCGGGCGCGGGCGAACTGAGCACGATGACCACGCCGCTGCCTTCCTGCGCGATCCGTTCCATCGCGCGTTCCAGAAGGCCCGAGCGGGGGTCGTCCTCTGCCAGCAGATCCGCAAGCGGCGAATGGACATGCATCCGCGTCAGCACCGGGCTATCCTGATCGACGGTGCCCTTGACCAGCGCGACGATTTCCGCGCCGGTCACGGTGTTGCGATAGGACATGATCCGCCAGTCGCCCGAATGCTTGCTGCGGAACGGCATTTCCGCGCGGCGTTCGACCAGATGGTCGTGCCGACGGCGATAGGCGATGAGATCGCGGATCGTCCCGATCTTGAGACCGTGGTCCTGCGCATAGGGAATAAGGTCGTCGAGCCGGGCCATCGTCCCGTCCTCGTTGAGAATCTCGCAGATGACGCCCGATGGGTTGAGGCCCGCCAGCCGGGCGACATCGACTGCCGCTTCCGTATGCCCGGCGCGCACCAGCACGCCGCCATCGCGCGCCACCAGTGGAAAGACATGCCCCGGCGTGACGATGTCCGCGCGTGTCCGGGCCGCGTCGATCGCCACCGCGATGGTGCGGGCGCGGTCCGCTGCCGAAATGCCTGTGGTCACGCCGTCGCGCGCTTCGATCGAGACCGTGAAAGCGGTTTCGAACGGCGATCCGTTGCGGCGGCTCATCGGCTCCAGGCCAAGCTGTTCCGACCGGTCCCGCGTCATCGCCAGGCACACGAGGCCGCGCCCGTACCGCGCCATGAAATTGATCGCGTCGGGCGTCGCCATTTGCGCGGGGATGACGAGATCGCCTTCGTTCTCGCGATCCTCGTCATCGACCAGAATGAACATCCGGCCGTTGCGTGCTTCGTTGATGATTTCCTCGGGCGTCGCCAGGAAGCGATGGCGCAGCGCTATCGGAGCCAGCGCGGTCATCACAGCACCTCGAACAGTCCGGCGGCGCCCATGCCGCCGCCGACGCACATCGTGATCACGACATAGCGCACACCTCGCCGCTTTCCCTCGATCAGCGCGTGCCCGACCATGCGCGCGCCCGACATGCCGAACGGGTGCCCGATGGAAATTGCGCCGCCATCGACGTTGAGGCGGTCGTCGGGAATGCCGAGCCTGTCACGGCATGGCAGCACTTGCGCGGCGAACGCTTCGTTCAGTTCCCACAGGCCGATATCGTCGATCGTCAGGCCATGTTGCGCCAGCAGCCTGGGCACCGCATGGATCGGTCCGATGCCCATTTCCTCGGGCGGGCAGCCCGCCACGGCCATGCCGCGATACGCGCCCAGCGGCGTCAGCCCCTCGCGCGCGGCAACCCCCGCTTCGACCAGCACGCACGCGGCGGCACCATCGGACAGCTGGCTGGCGTTGCCAGCAGTGATGAACTGGCCAGGCCCCTTCAGTTCGCCGCCGGTCCAGACCGGTTTTAAGCTGGAGAGGCCGTCAAGCGTGGTTTCGGCGCGGGGACCTTCGTCGCGGTCGAGCGTGACGGTGCGTTCGCTCTGCTCGCCGGTGGTCTTGTCGGTCACGATCATGCGCGTGGCCAGCGGCGCCAGCTCCGCGTCGTAGCGTCCGGCGGCGTAGGCGGCCGCGGTCCGCTGCTGGCTTTGCAAGGCATAGGCGTCTTGCGCCTCGCGGCTGATGCCATAGCGTTCCGAGACGACTTCTGCGGTTTCGATCATCGCCATGTACATGTGCGGGCTGTGCGCCAGAACCGCTTCGGACTGCGCGCGATAGCCGTTTTTGTGCGCGTTCTGCGTCAGGCTGATCGATTCGACACCGCCGCCCACCACCACATCCATGCCGTCGTGCATGATCTGCTTCGCGGCGGTGGCGATCGCCATCAGCCCCGACGCGCACTGGCGATCCAGCGACATGCCGGCGGCGCTGTCGGGCAGGTCCGCCGCCGCCGCCGTCAGCCGGCCGATGTTGTAGCCCTGCGTCCCCTGCTGCGCGGCGCAGCCCATGATCACGTCTTCCACGCGCGCCGGATCGAGCCCCGCCCGCCGCACCGCTTCGGCCACGGCATGGCCCGACAGCAACGGGGCCTCGGCGTTGTTGTAGGCGCCGCGATAGGCCTTCCCGATCGGAGTCCGGGCGGTGGAGACGACAAGGGCTTCGCGCATGGGGTTCCTTCTCCGCAGATCTGGCCGCTTTCATCGTGGCCTGTCGGGGACGGCGTTATCCGGGCGGGATGCGGCGCTCTATTGCCATTGGATCATCAAGGCCGTCGCTGTGCGGCATCGACGGGCGGCATCGACCCGTCGCGGCTGCGATCGCAAACCGGCAAGGTTCGGGCGCAGCGATGCCCGCACGCTAACTCTCGCGCCGCCAAACGGCATTTGAAAGGCGGGTGCCTCACGCCGAGTTACGGAAACGGAACTGGGAGCCTGAGAGAAACAACAATGCGATTCTCGCTGATTTTTGAAGCTCAGATCGTCGATGCTTCGCCACGCGGCGAGAAGCAGGTGTTCGACGAACTGGTCGAACAGGCCTTGTTGGCGGAACAGCTGGGCTTCGACGTGGTATGGAGCGTGGAGCATACCTCGCTTACGCACTATGCCCACATGAGCGCGCCGGAGACGTTCCTGGCCTATATCGCCGGGCGGACGTCGCGCATCGGCATCGGGCACGGGGTGGTGTGTCTCATGCCTGCCATGAATCATCCGATCAAGGTCGCCGAACGGGTCGCGACGCTGGATATCCTCTCAAAGGGCCGCGTGCATTTCGGGGTCGGCAAGGGCGGAAGCCAGCAGGAAGCGGGCGCTTACGGTTATGACCTCAAGGCGCTGCAGCCACTGATCGACGAGGCTATGTACCTGATTCCGCGCATGTTCGTGGAAGACGAGGTCGAACACAACGGCCCGCATATCAGTATTCCGCCGCGCCCGATCCATCCCAAGCCGTTTCAGGAACCGCACCCTCCGATGTACCTGGCGTGCACCAACATGGATACGCTGGCGCGCGCCGGCCAGCGCGGCATGGGCGCGCTGGTGCTGGGGTTCGGCGGACCGGAAGAGGTGGCGACCAAGAACAAGGTTTATCGCGATGCCTGGGCGACGCGTCTGCCCGAGGACCAGGTGGGTTACCGTCCCATCCAGCACCTTGCGGCGCTGTGCCCCACCATCGTGCTGGACGATGCGGAGGAGGCACGCCGGATCGGCATTCGTGGCCAGCGCTATTTCTATGAATCGCTCAACTACTGGTACGGCGGCGGCCCGAAGCCGGAACCCGAAACCTGGGGCGACCAGCTTGTCGAGGAAGGCACCGACACGATCATCACCACCAAGCTCGCCTCCGAGACGCTGACCATGGACTTGCGCCCGGACGAAGGCGGACGCCGTCCGAGCGGCGGCATCCTGAATGCCAGGAACGCCTATGGCAGCGTGGCCGATTGCATCAACTACGTGGAGCAACTCGCGGCTGCCGGCGCCGACGAGATCCTGTTCATGACCAACATGGGCACCGTGCCGCAATGGGCGCAGCTGGAAACGCTGCGCAAGATCGGCACCCATGTGATCCCGCACTTCCGGTGACGATAGCCACATCGGGCCGCACCGCCGTCGTGACCGGGGCCGCATCGGGCATCGGCGCGGCGCTGGCGCGGCATGCGGCAAGGCAGGGCATGGCCGTGGCCGCATGCGACCGCGATGCCCACGGCCTTGTGCGCCTGGAGGCGGACCTCGATGCGGCCGGCATCGCGCATTGCCTGCGCGTGGTGGATGTCACGAAAGCGGATGAACTGGCTTCGTTCGCGGCGGAGTGCGTGGAACTCCTGCCCCCCACTGCGCTGCTGTTCGTCAACGCCGGCGTGTTGCGCGGGGGCGGCGTGCTGTATATGCCGGCCGCCGACTGGCGGCTGCTGTTCGACATTAACGTGCTGGGGGCCATCGGCACGTTGCAGGCCTTCGTGCCGGCCATGGTGGCGCATGGGCACGGGGGCCAGGTCGTCGTGACCGGATCGACCGGATCGATGGTCGTCGCGCCGGACCTTGCCGCCTATTGCGCGACAAAGCACGCGCTGTGGCCGGTGACCGAGGCGCTGGACGCCGAATTGCAGGGCACCGGCGTCGGCGTTTCCCTGCTCATGCCCGGCGCGGTCGCCACGCCCATCTTCGATGCCGTGGACCCCGACCGTGCGCCGCCGGCGGATTCCATCACGCCCGAAGCCGCCGCCGTGATCGCCTTCGACGGGGCAAGGGCGCGGCGGGCGAAGATCTTGACCCATCCCGGCTACGTGGACCGGGCGGCACGGCGTTTTGAAGCAAGCCTGGCCGACCTGCGCGGGGAATAGCGCCGCCGCGCAAGCGGGCCAGCCCGATTACCAGCCCTCGATCTCGGCAAGGCCGACCTCCTCCACGACCGCCAGCGCCTTGGCAAAGGCATCCGGTTCGACCGGCAGGCGCGGTGCGCGCGGATAGCCTCCGGCAAGGCCGAAGTGGTTGAGCAGGGCCTTGGTCACGCGAATCCCGCCGTTGCCATAGAGCGCCATGAACAACCGCATCAGCTTGCCCCAGCGTTCGAGGAACGCCGCATTGTCGCCCGCTTGCGCCGCCGCGATCACGCTGGCGCACAGGTGCGGCGCAATATTGCCTTCCGAGGACAGGTAGCCCTGGCCGCCGAGCGCGAGCACCAGCGGCGCCTGGTGCGGGCCTCCCACGCAGATGTCGATCCGATCGCCCAGCGCATCGACCAGCGCGCGGAGGTAGCCGGGATCCTGGTGGCTAACGTTCAGGCCGATCAGGTGCGGATACTTGGCGAACAGGTCGATAATGACCGGCGCGGGGATCACGTAACCCACCGACTGGTGCGTGGACAGGACAGCGGGAACCGATGTGTTGGCCAGCACTTCACTGAAATAGGCGTCGAGCTCGCGCGGGGTGGGGACATGGCCGTGCCCCACGTCCAGCGAATAGACCTGCGCGGCATCGACGCCGGCACCCTGTGCCATGTCCAGAAAGGCGATCATCTGGCGGGCAGTGCGTGGCTCCACCCCCATGGCGCGGACCGGAGCCTTGCCCTTCAGTTCCTCGACCGCGATGGTCAGCAGGCGTCCCGTTTCTTCCGGCGACAAGGTATAGCCCTCGCCGCTGCCGCCGCCGCCGACATAGACGCCAACGCCCGCATCGCCCAGCTTGCGCAGGTGCCGGCGAAGCGCCGCTTCATCGATCGCGCCATCTTCGGTGAACGGCGTTATGCTGATCGTGAAGGTCTGGAGGCGGGACGCATCGGCTTTCATCATTCTCTCCTTGAAATGCGGGGCCTTGAAATAGGGGGGAGACCGGCTGGACTTGCAAAGATTTAGCACAAGCGTAATGCAGGGCCTTTCCGATTGGCCTAACGGGGGTACCTAGGTTGAGCTTGAAGACGGAGAAGCGCCGCTTGCGTCAGCCTCGCGTCGCAGAAATCGTGGCATCGAGCTTGCGGTCGCGCATTCTCTCCGGCGCGCTGGCGGATGGTGACATGCTCCCCAAGCAGGAGGAGCTGCTGGCCGAATTCGGCGTCAGCCCCCCCTGCATTCGCGAGGCATTTCGCATTCTCGAAACCGAAGGGCTGGTTACGGTGATCCGCGGCAATGTGGGGGGCGCCATTGTGCATGTGCCCCACCCCGGTACGGCGGCCTACATGCTCGGCTTGGTGTTGCAGTCGCGATCGGTTTCCCTGCTCGATCTGCTGAACGGCATGCGACTGCTGGAGCCCGCCTGCGCGGCCGAAGCGGCGCTCAGGCCCGATCGGGCGACGAGCGTGCTGCCCCGGCTTCGGGCGAATATCGACGCCAGCGCCGCCGCGATCGACGATCCGGCCGCCTTCATCGGCCTTGCGCGCGCGTTCCATTCCGAGCTGGTCAACAACTGCGGCAACGAGACGATGAGTCTGGTCGTCGGCGCGCTCGAAAAGCTCTGGACCGCGCAAGTCGAAACCCTGGCGGTGGACCGGTCGGTCCATGGCACGTTTGCCGACCGGGCGCTGCGCCTGTCGTTGCTGAGCGAACACGAGCGTATCTACCGGGCGATCGAGGAAGGCGACGCGACGACCGCCGAACGCGCTATCCGCGAGCATTTCTCGGGCGGAGGCGAACGACGGCACGGCTTCGATACCTCGGTAACGGTCAAGGCGGACACGTTGCGGTACTGATCGCGCATGGGGCTGCTACGCTTCGAGCCACCGCGTCACGTCGGCCGCGGATGCGCGGGGACGCTCCGGGGCTGGTTCCACCACGCTGCCCACCAGGATGACGCCTGCAACCTTTTGGTTTTCCTCCAGGCCAAGCAGGGCCGTCGCCTGCTCGTCATAGGCGTGCCAGCCCGTGAGCCATTGCGCGCCATATCCGAGCGCGTGCGCGCCGTTGACGACGTTCATGCAGACCGCGCCGGCCGACAGCACCTGCTCCCATTCCGGCACCTTGTGCCCCGGGATTGCCGCCGAGACGACCACGACCACGAGCGGCGCTGAAACGAGCTTGCGGGTGCTGACGCGCGTCTTCCCCGCATCCGGCCGCTGATCGGCGAGTTCCAGAAGGCGGTCCACCCAGAGGCGCTTGGCCTCGCCCGCGATCAGGATCAGCCGCCAGGGGCTGAGCCGGCCGTGGTCGGGGACGCGAAGGGCGATTTCGACGATCTTGTCGATCTCCTTGCTGCTCGGCCCGGGTGCGACGAGCGCATCCGGCAGCGGCGAACGGCGGGTGGCGAGTGTTTCCGCGCATGTCCGCGTCTCGGCGATGGTCGCCATGGGTCCGATTTCTCCCTCGGTTTGCGGCTGTTGCCGCTTGGTGTTTGACTCTCTAGTCGATTCCTTTATCATTTAAAAGATAGCACATAAAGGAGAGCCTGGCTATGCAAGCCATGCCGCTGCGCTTTGAAGATGTCCGCCTGGGAGAGGCGGTGAGTTTCGACGGTGCTTTTGCCGGAGACGGACCACTGGCACAGCGCGTGTGCGACATGGTCCGGCGCTGGTCGGGTACGCCAAGCGCCTCGCTGGTTTCGGCCCATGGCCTGGACGATGGTTTTGCCCCGGAACGGCTGGCGGGCAGGGTCATGGCGCGCCATCTGGATGGCACCAACAACGCGGATGTCGAAATCATCCTGCAAGCGCGGAACGCAAGCGCAAGGGCGGTGGTCCGTGTGGCGCTCGGCTGACGTGGGCAACCATGCCTGTTCAAGCCAGGCGGAACCGGGCATAGCTGCGCCCATGTCGACGTCGCTTCCCCCCAGCGTGCCGCGCGAGGTGGCCACTCTGCGCACGTTACGTATCGCCAAGCACTTCCCGTTCTTTCTTGCCGTTGCCGAGGAGCAGAATCTCCATCGCGCGGCCGAGCGACTCAACATCGCGCAATCGGCCCTGTCGCGCCGCATCGCCGATCTTGAGCGCGAACTGGGCAATATCGAGCTGTTCGAGCGGCAGGCACGCGGCGTGGCGATAACGCGCGCCGGGCAGGTGCTGGCACAGGACGTGCGGCGTATCCTGCTGCAGATCGAGGAAGCCCGGCGTAATACGCGCCGCATCGCGGAGGGCGATTCAGGTCTTGTGCGCGTGGCGTTTTCGGAAGCCATGCTGCGCCGTCCTGTGCTGCCGGTGGTGCTGCGGGAATTCCGTTCGCTGTACCCCGAAGTAGAATTGCGCGCGTTTCCGCTGACCTCTGATGCGCAGCGCAACCGTCTGCTCGCCGACGAGATCGACGTTGCCTTCGTGATCGACGAAGCGAGCGACGTGGAACAGTTCGAGCGCCTGTCGGTGGGCGTGGACCACTTCGTCCTTGCCTTGCCGGACGATCACCCGCTTGCGTCGCTGGATGCCGTCACGCTCAGCGATATCGCGGCCGAGCCGCTGCTATGGCCGGCGAGGCACACTTCGCCACGGCTGTTCGATCGCATGATCGCGGCGTTCGATGCGCGGGGCGTTTCGCCGAATATCGTAGTGGAAGTGTCCGCGGTCGATATCGCCTATGAGCTTGCTTCGGCCCGCATCGGCCTTGGCATCATCACCGCCGCGCGGGCGGATCGCACGCCGCCGGGCATCGTGCTGCGCTCCATCACGGACCTCGACCTGCCCTTGCCGATCAGCATGCTGTGGGCGAAAGGGAACGGATCGCGGGTGATCGAACGCTTTATCGATCTGGTGCGTCGAAGCCTGGCGGACGAAGCGGGGCCGGCGGGAAGCTGACCCCCGTTCAGGGCAGGGCGAGCCTGCTGGCGATCAGCGCGCCAAGCTCCCGTACCTCGGCGTTGGCGGCGCTGAGCAGGTCCACCAGCGTGAAAAAGCCGTGCGCCATGCCGGGATGATCGCGCAGGGTGACCTTTACGCCCGCGTCGCGCAGCGCGGCGGCGTAGCACGCGCCTTCGTCGTGCAGCGGATCGCAACCGCCCACAACGATGATCGCCTCGGGCAAACCGGCAAAGTCGCTTGCGGCAAGTGGCGCCGCTTCGGGCATGTGGCGCATCTCCGGCGGCACGTGCTGGTCCCAGAACCACCGCATGTCTTCGCGGGAGATCAGGTAATCGCCCTGGCCGAACGCGGTATAGGAATCGCGCGTGAAATCGGCGGACAGCACCGGATAGAGCAACACTTGCAAAGCGATCGGCGGCCCACCCCTGTAGCGCGCGCGCAACGCCAGGGCGGCGGCGAGATTGCCGCCCGCGCTATCGCCCATGACCGCCAGCGGCATGCCTTCGCCCAGCGCTTCCAACACCGCCCAGCAATCGTCAAGCGGCTGGGGAAAGGGGTGTTCGGGCGCCAGCCGGTAATCGATGCTCACCACCTCGGCGCCGCTCTCGTGCGCCAGTTGGCGGCACACGGGATCGAAGCCGTCCAGCGTGCCGAAGACCCAGCCTCCGCCATGCATGTACAGGATTCGTCCGCCGTTCCCTTGCTCCGGCCGATAGTGCCGCACCGGCACCGTTCCGTGCGGCCCTGGCACGCTGGCGTCGTGCACTGTCACGTTTTGCGCGCCCCGCGCGGGCGGCAGGGCAGCCTGCGACTGGGCAAAGGCGCGGCGGGCATCGTCGGGCGTTCCGGCCGAGAATCCCGGAAGGCCCAGCGCGTTGCGCCGGTCGAGAATGGCCTGCATTTCCGGATCGAGCGGTCCCATCGTCATCTCCCTGAGTCCGGCCATTTCCGGCTGATAGGTGCGTGACGGCAATTGCCGGATTGCGATACCTCCGATCCGCCTTCGATATTCGACGTCCTGTTTCGTTGTGGCCTAGGACGTGAGACCAGATTGGGAGCGGCATGAGTGATATTCTGATTGCGCGGGAGGAACTGGATTTCCTGTTGTGGGAGTGGCTCGGCCTCGACCGGGTGCTCGCCGAATCCGATGATGGCGGGATCGACCGGGAAAGCGCGGGTGCGATCCTCGACCTTTCGGCCAAGCTGGCCGCGAACGGCTTCCTTCCCCACTACAAGCTGTCCGACAACCGCGAACCGGAACTGACCGCTTCCGGCGTCAGGGCGCTGCCGGAAATCGGCGCGGCCTTGCGCGAATATGCCGAACTGGGCCTGTTTTCCGCCAGCTTACCGCCCGACCGGGGCGGGATGGGGCTGCCCGCCCTGCTCGCCAACGCATCCTTCGCGCAGTTTCTGGCCGCCAATGTCGCCACGGCCGCCTATCCCATGCTCACGACCGCCAATGCCCGCCTGCTGCTGGCGTTCGGCACCGAGGCGCAGATCGAGGCATTCGCCCTGCCGCAGATCGCGGGGCGGTGGTTCGGCACGATGTGTCTGTCCGAACCGCAGGCCGGTTCGAATTTGGCCGACGTCGCAACCCGGGCGGTGCCGGACGGGCAGGACGCGCTGGGCACGCGCTACAGGCTTTCCGGCAACAAGATGTGGATTTCGGGCGGGGATCACGACCTCTCGGAAAACATCGTCCACCTGGTGCTGGCGCGGACGGTGGATGACTGTGGAGAACAGGCTGCGGGTACCAAGGGCCTGTCGCTGTTCGTGGTGCCGAAGATCCTGCCTTCGGGCGATCGCAACGATATTGCGGTGGCCGGGCTCAATCACAAGATGGGTTATCGCGGCACCACGAATTGCCTGCTGAACTTCGGCGAACGCGAGGGCGCGATCGGCTGGATCGTGGGCGCGCCCGGCCAGGGCCTGCCCCAGATGTTCAAGATGATGAACGAGGCGCGGATCGGCGTGGCGCTGGGTGCGGCGGCGCTGGGCTATCGCGGCTGGCGCCATGCGGTGCAGTATGCGGGCGAGCGCTTGCAGGGGCGCCCGCCGGGAACCGCGCCGGGCAAGTCGCTGCCCATCGTCGGCCACCCCGACGTGCGCGCGATGCTGCTGGCGGGCAAATGCTATGCCGAAGGTGCGCTGGCGCTGGTGCTGTACTGCGCCCGGCTGGTGGATGAAGAGTCGCACGATCCCGATGCGGCCGTGCTGCTGGGATTGCTGACGCCGATCGCCAAGACCTGGGCGTCGGAATATGGCCTGGCGGCCAACGACATCGCCATCCAGGTGCATGGCGGATACGGCTATGCGCGCGATTTCGATGTCGAGCAGCTGTGGCGCGACAATCGGCTCAACCCGATCCACGAAGGCACGACCGGCATTCAGGGGCTGGATCTGGCCGGCCGGAAACTAAAGGACGCCGCTGCCCTTGCGCTGTTGCGGGGGCGTATCGACCAGACCGTTGCCAAGGCAGCGCAGGAGCCGGAACTGGCCGGTCTGGGCCGTAGGCTGGCCAAAGCCTGGGACCGGCTCGGCATGGCGGCGGAGGTCTTGCGGGCATCGGAGCCAGACGTGCTGGCATCCAACGCTACCGCCTTGCTGCGGGCATTCGGGCACGGCGTGGCCGGCTGGCAATGGCTGGACCGCGCGCTGCTATGTGCTGGGGCAGGTGAGGATGCCCCGTTCCGTGCAGGCAAGGTCTGGGCCTGCCAATACTTTTTCGAACGCGAGATGCCGAAAATCGAGGTGTGGATCGCGCCGCTGCTGGCCGGCAGCGCATTGCCCGCGGCGATACCGGCGGCTTGCCTGTAATCATGGGAGAAACGGGAATGTCGATCGATCTGTCCGGCCGCGTGGCCATCGTGACCGGGGCCGGCGGCGGGCTGGGGCGCGCGCACGCACTGTTGCTGGCCCGGCGCGGCGCAAAGGTGCTGGTCAACGATCTTGGCGGCGCGCGCGACGGCAGCGGCGGTAGCACGACGATGGCCGAACAGGTCGTCGACGAGATTCGCGCGGCGGGTGGCGAGGCCATAGCGAACGGCGCGAGCGTGACGGACTATGCGCAGGTTGAGGCCATGGTCGAACAGGCGGTGGCGGCCTGGGGGCGGGTCGATATTCTCGTCAACAACGCCGGCATCCTGCGTGACCGGACTTTCGCCAAGCAGGATCTCGCGGATTTCCGCACCGTGATCGACGTGCATCTGATGGGCGCCGCCAACTGCACCAAGGCGGTGTGGGGCATCATGACAGCGCAGAATTTCGGCCGGATCATGATGACCACGTCCTCGTCGGGCCTCTATGGCAACTTCGGCCAATCGCAGTACGGGGCGGCCAAGCTGGGCCTTGTCGGCATGATGAAGACCCTGGCGCAGGAGGGGCGCAAGTATGACATCCGCGTTAACGCGCTCGCTCCCACCGCTGCCACGCGGATGACCGCCGACATCATGAGCGAGGAGCAGTTAGCCGCGCTCGATCCGGCCGGGGTTTCGCCGGCCATGCTCGCGCTTGTCTGCGATGCCGCGCCGACGAGCGTGGTCCTGTGTGCCGGGGCGGGCCATTGCGAAGCGGCTCACATTACGCTGACGCGCGGCATCCACGCCGGCACGGGCGACGATGCGCCGGAGCGCGTGCTGGCCGGGCTCGGCCAGATCCTTGATCGGGAGGGTGAGATGGTTCCGGAAACGGGACTGGAGCAATCGCGCTATGAACTTTCGCGCGTGCTGGCCGATGCCTGACCAACTGGCGCCAGTTCGCCCGAATCATCGATTTGACGAAGCCGCGCTGGCGCGGTGGATGGACGACCACGTTCCCGATTTCCGCGGGCCACTTTCGGTGAGCCAGTTCGATGGCGGCCAGTCCAACCCCACCTATCGCCTGCGCACGGCGGGCCGCGACTATGTGCTGCGGCGCAAGCCCCCCGGCGTGCTGGTCAAGGGCGCGCACGCGGTGGACCGGGAATTCCGGGTCATCTCGGCGCTTCACGCCACCGGCTTTCCGGTGCCCGCGCCGTTCGGCCTGTGCCTCGATGACGCGGTTATCGGCACCTCGTTCTATGTGATGGAGATGGTGGAAGGCCGCAGTTTCCGCGACACCGCCTTTCCGGAAGTGCCGCGCGACGAGCGGGCGGCCATGTTCGAAGCGATGAACGCCACGATCGCCCGGCTCCACGCGATCGATCCGGTGGCGGCGGGGCTCGGGGATTTCGGGCGGCAGGGCAATTACTTCGAACGGCAGGTGGGGCGCTGGTCGCGGCAATATCTGGAAGATCCCGAAGCCGGGCGCCTTGCGGCGATGGATGCGTTGATCGAATGGCTGCCTGCGAACATTCCCGCCGGCGATGACTGCACCATCGTTCACGGCGATTTCCGCTGCGACAACATGCTGTTCCACCCGCGCGAGCCGCGCGTGATCGCGGTGCTGGACTGGGAGCTTTCGACCCTGGGGCATCCGCTGGCGGACTTTGCCTATCATCTGATGATCTACCGGATGCCGCCGGGATTTTCGACGGGGCTGGCCGGGCTGGACCTTCCGGCGCTCGGCATCCCCGACGAGGAACGCTATGTCGAGGCCTATTGCCGCCGCACCGGGCGGGACGGCATCGATCGGCTGGATTTCTACCTGGCCTTCAGCCTGTTCCGGCTGGCGGCGATCATCCACGGCATCAAGGGACGTCTCCTTCGCGGCACCGCATCGTCATCGCAGGCGGAGCTGGCGGTCGAGCAGCTCGACCGGATCGCCGCGCTGGCGCTCGCGCAAACCCGCTGACGGGTCCGCGCATGTTCGGCGCGTCGATGCGCCATTCGTTCTAGGAGCAGAAGTATGGCGGATATCAAGCGTTTCGCTGTCAATCCCCGCATGAGTGGCGCCGTCGTGCACGGCGGGGTCGCTTATCTGTCGGGGCAGGTGGCGATCGATCATCGTGGTGGCGCCGTGGTGGACCAGGTGGCCGAAGTGCTGCGCCGGATCGACGACCTGCTCGTCGAAACCGGCAGCGACCGGTCCCGACTGCTGACAGCGACGATTCTGCTGGCCGATCTGGCGACGCTGCCCGAACTCAACGCGGCGTGGGACCGGTGGATCGTGCCCGGCTGCGTGCCCACGCGCACAACCCTGCAGGCCATCCTGGCCTCGCCTGCCTACGCGCTGGAGATCGTCGTGATCGCAGCGGTGGATTAGCGTCCGCTATTCTCCCCTCAACCTGCGAAGGGAGGGAAGGAGGCGTGGTCACGCCATTTCGGCCACCATTTCATGCGCCAGCAGGCCGAGCCGGCGCACGCCTTCGCGCGCGGGTTCGGCACCGATCATCGAGAAGCTGAGGCGCAGGCTGTTGGTGCGGCCCGGCAGCTTCTCCGCGCCGGCCGGGAAGAATGCCGCGCCGCCGATGATCGACACCGAATGCTCGGCCAGCGCGCGCTGCGCAAATAGCGTGGCGTCCATGTGTTCCGGCAGTTCGACCCAGATGTACAGCCCGCCTTCGGGGCGCGTCCACGTGACGCCCGCCGGCATTGCCTCCTCCAGCGCGGCGAGCATGGAATCGCGCCTTTCGCGATAGGCGGCGCAGCCCGCCGCGACGGCATTGTCGAGATGGGTTTGCACGACATCGAGCAGCAGCATCTGGTTGAGCGCGCTGGTGGCAAGATCGGCCGCCTGCTTGATCAGCACCAGCTTGCGGATCACTGCCGCCGGGCCGGCGATCCAGCCGATCCGCAGCGAGGGCGCAATCGTCTTGGAGAACGTGCCGGTGTGCAGGACCGGCACCGGTTCGATATCGCCATACCGCTCGACCGCCAGCGACAGCAGGGATGGCACGGCCTGCCCGTCGTACCGCAGCGCCTCGTAGCAGCCATCCTCGACCACCGCCATGCCGGTGTCTTCGGCCAGGTCGAGCAGCTTTTCCCGTTCCGCGCGGGTCATCGTGGTGCCGGTCGGGTTGCGGAAATCCGGCCCGACGTAGCAGAACTTGGCGCCCGCAAGGCGGGCCGCGTCCCATTCCGCTGCGTCCACGGGCAAGCCGACATAGCGTGGCTCATAGGCGTCGAAGGCCCGCAGCGCGCCGATGAAGCTGGGGATTTCGACCATGGCCGTGTCGCCGGGCGACAGCAACAGGCGGGCGATGAAATCCAGGGCCTGCTGCGATCCGTTGGTGATCATCACGTTGTCCACGGTGCATGGCGTGCCCTGGGCCGTCATGTGCGCGGCGATCCACGAGCGCAGCGGTCCGTGGCCCTCGCTCGGCGCGTATTGCAGCGCCGTGCGCGCCCGCACCGGATCCGCCCAGATCGCCTGCGACGCGGCTGCCAGTGCGTCGTAGGGAAAAATCGCCGGATCGGGCAGGCCGCCCCCCAGATGAATGATCTGCTTGGCATCCAGCAGTTTTATGCGCTCGCGGATGTCCGAGGCGACCACCTGCTGCATCCGGGTGGCGTAAAGCGTGGTCCAGTCGGTCATGGTTTTCCCTTTGCGGTGCCGTTGCGGAGGCGCGTCATAGGCGACGATCTAATCGCCGCCCCGCGTGCGCAGGAATCGTGTCCGCCCGCGACGACTTCTCCATTATTATAATGATTGTATTTATAAGAGATGAGACCTTGTCGAGTCCTATCTCGTCAGGCGCACCGGCATGTGCTTGATCCCGCCAACGAAATTGGAACGCAGCCGGTCGACCGGGCCGGTCAGGTGCAGGTCAGGAAAGCGGGCCAGCAATTCTCCCAGCACGGCGGCCAGTTCGATCCGGGCCAGATCGTTGCCCAGGCAACTGTGCCTGCCGAATCCGAATGTGAGATGCCGGTTGGGCTTGCGCACAAGATCGAGCGTGAACGGGTGTTCGAAAACTTCTTCGTCCCGGTTGGCCGATGGGTAGAACAGCACCACCTTTTCGCCGGCCCGCACGGTCTGGTTCGCGATCTCCACATCGCGCGTCGCGGTTCGCGCCATATAGACGATGGGCGTGACCCACCGCAGCAATTCCTCCACCGCATGCGGCATCATCGATGGGTCTGCGGTCAAGGCGGCACGGGCGTGCGGATGTTCGATCAGCGCCAGCATTGCCCCACTGGTGGCATTGCGCGTGGTTTCGTTGCCTGCGATCGCCAGCAGGAAGCAAAAACCCAGGATTTCGCGATCGCTCAGTGGGGTTCCATCGATCCGCGCTTCCACCAGCAAGCTGACCAGATCCTCGCGCGGGGCGGCGCGACGTTGCGCGATAAACCGCGCGAAATAGCCGAACATGGCCTGCTGTGCAGCGACGATCGCTTCGCGCGGAAGGTCTACGCTGCCATATTCGGGGTCTTCGGCGCCGATGACCGCGTTGCTCCAGACGTACATCTGGTCGCGATCGTCGGTGGGCACCCCGAGCAGTTCCAGGATCACGTCCAGCGGCAGCCGCATGGCTATGGCGTCGACGAAATCGATTTCGTCGCTGGTTCCCGCCGCCACCGCCGCGATCCGTGCGGCGGCAACGTCATCGGCGATTTCCCGGCAACGTGCCACGATATGCTCCTCCAGCGCGCGCATCACGCTGGGCTTGAAGCGTTCGCGCAGGATCATGCGGTTCTTGTGATGCTCGGGCGGGTCCATTGTCAGCATCAGCGGGACGCGCGGCGCGCTCGCCTCCACCATCTGATCCTTGCGCAGGATGGTGACGCCCGGCCCGCTGATGAAGCTTTCGCTGTCCTTTCCGATGGCGGTGATGTCGGCATAGCGGGTGAGCGCCCAGAAGGGTTCGCGCTCGCCGTCGTCGTGCCAGGCGATCGGCTGTTCCCGCCGCATCCGGGTCCAGACATCGTGCGGATAGCCCTGCGCGGAGAAGCGGTCGGGGTCAAAACAGGCAGGGTCGGCCAGCGGGCGCGAGGTCATCATCCGTCTCCGATTCATTAGTGAACGATCGTTCACTAGCATTCGTGCGGCATCCGCGCTAGGGGGGAGGCATGGAAAACGGCATTGCCCCACCCGCTCGCGCGGCACGGCGAACGCGCATGGCGCCGGCGGAGCGCCGTGGCGTGATCCTTGCGGCCGCGTCGGAAATGTTTCGGCGCCATGGGTTCGCCGGGGCCAGTGTCGATGCGATCGCGGCGGCCTCCGGCGTCAGCGGACCGGCCATCTATCGCTATTTCAGCGGCAAGACCGAACTGCTGCTGGCGTTGCTGGAAACGGCGGTCACTCAGGCCGTGGCCTCGCTGGAGGCATCGCCCGGCGCTGGCGTGGAGGCGATGGCCGGCGTGCTGGCGCGTCACGCCATCGAAGAAGGCGCAATTGTCAGCCTGCTGCAAGGGACCGTGGCCGATATGTCGGCCGCAGACCTGGCGCGGCTGGAGCGCCTGCGCGGTGATGCCGTGGCCTCTCTTGTGCGGGCGTTGCGGAACGGCCGGCCTGGGCTGACGGCCGCCCAGGGCGAAGCGCGCATCGTCGCGGCGCTGGCGGTCGTGGGGCAGGCGGAACGCTTCGTTGCGGCCGGCGGTGACAGGAACGACCTTCGTTCGATCCTGATCGCCATCTTTTCCGTCTGAAGCCCGCGCCGTACGCGGTATCGGTCCTGCCGTTGCCAAAATGCTGCGCAGAATCGCCATCGCTATTGTGTTGACGAATCAACTATTGTGCGTCTAGCTCGATGGATGACGAACCTGCATCCCTTCCTGCCGCGCCTCGAACATGCCTTCACGATCTCCATCACATTGTCGCGGCCGAGCTGGGTCACGCCCGCCGCGAGGGGGGATTCGCGCGCGGCAATCTACGCCAAGGACGGTGTGGTCGAAGGGCCGCGCCTCAACGGGCGCGTGGTGCCGATGTCGGGTGGGGACTTTCCGCTGACGCGCCCGAACGGGGTGATCGACTTCGACGCGCGATACCTGCTGGAAGCGGATGACGGCGCGATCATCTATCTTGAAAACCGCGGTTTCCGCTGGGCGCGCAGTGACGAGATCGCCGACCGGATGCGCCGCAACGAGCCGGTGGGCTTCGACGACTACTACATGCGGGTCACGCCCCGGTTCGATGCGCCCGAAGGGCCGCACGCGTGGCTGTCGCAGCATGTTTTCGTGGGCGTGGCGGAAAAGATCCCCGGGGCCAACCGCATCCACTACTTCGTTGTGCTGTGACCTGCCGCGATCGCCTCCCGGGTGGTGGCGCCTTTGATTGCAACCCGTTGTTGCCTTTCAGTTCCGAGGAAAACCGATGACCCCGTCCCCCGCCGACTGCCGCCTTGAGCATGTGTTCGACATCGAAGTCCTGTTCGGTGCCGACCGGGTGATTTTCGGTCCGCTCCCGGGCGGTGGCAACCAGGGCTATACCCCGGCGATCGGCGGTAGCATTTTCGGCCCGCGCCTCTCCGGTACGGTGGTGCCGCACAGCGGTGCCGACTACGCGACCGTACGCGCCGACGGCACTATTGAGCTGAACGCGCACTATCTGCTTCAGGCCGATGACGGGACGTCGATTTACATCCAGAACAAGGGCTATCTCGTCCGTCCGCTACCGGGTGAGCCGCAGCCGTCGTACTTCCGGCTGACGCCCTATTTCCGCGTGCCCGAGGGGCCGCACGACTGGCTCTCGCGCACGGTCATCGTCGGCGGCGGGGAACGGCGAACCGATCCCGACCGCTCGCTGTTCCGCTACTACGCGCTGGTCTGAGCGCGCGTCGCGCCACGGTTTGCATCCTCTCTTGCTTGACCACCGTCCGCAGCGCTCTTGCCTTGCCGGGTGACCGGCGTGCAGCATAAGCGGGAGATACAGGCGATGGATCAACGACAAGGGATGCCATGACTGAACCGCCACGCGGTGCCGCCGAGCGCGTCGCCTACCTGATCCGTCTCGTCGCCGCCGGCCCGCACCGGTTTAGTCTGGGCGAACTCGCCGCGCGCGCGGAACTGCCGCCAAGCACGGTCCATCGCCTGCTCAAGGTGCTGCTCGATTGCGGTTTCGTGGAGCGGGGAAGCGGGCAGAGCTATCGCCCCGGGCGCGAGCTTTACCGCACGGCTTCGCAACTCATTGCCCGCTTCGATCTGACGCGCAGCGCGCGGCCGTTCCTGGACATGCTGGTCGCCGAATGGCAGGAGACGGCGGTGCTGTGCGCCTATAGTCCGCCGGGGCGCTGCGGGATCATCGCGGATGTGGTCTCCACGCCGCACCTGCTGCGGTTCGCGGTGGAGAAGGGGGGCGAAGTTGCCCTGCCTTGGGGTTCGCTCGGACGGGCCATTCTGGCGTTCCTGCCGACGGGGGAAGGGGAAATCCTGCTGCGCAAGGCCGGCGATGGCCCACTGACAGGGCGCCCCCGGCCAACGCGGGCGGAACTGGAAGCGGACCTCGCGCGAATCCGCAAGGAAGGAACGGCGCGCTATTTCGATCCGCGTCATGACATTGCCGGCATTGCCGCGCCGATCTTCGGGGCCGAAAAGGAAATGCTGGGCTGCATCGGCGTGACCATGCCTTCGGCACGCTACCGGCTGCACGAGGAGGATGACCTGGCCGCCGCCGTCCGGTTGGCCGCTTCCCGGATCAGCGAACTGGCGGCCATCTCTTACAGCTAGTTTTCCGTATAATGGAATTGTGATTCCGAAATTCGGAACGCCCTTGACCGTTGATTTATCAACATGCTCTATGCCTCCCGTAGGCCGGGACAAAGATGGCCGCAACAAGGGGAGATGGACGAATGGCGCGTGGTGCTATGTTACGGGCGGCCGGCGGTTCGGTGATGGCGCTTGCTGGCGCGATGCTCTGGGCAGGGCCTGGTTTCGCACAGGAAGCTCCGGACAACACGGCCAAGGGCAAGGATCCGGTGGCCGAGGAAATCATCGTCACCGCTCAGTTCCGTGACCAAAAGCTGCAGGACGTGCCGATCGCCATCACGGCGATGAGCGGCGCCATGCTGGAACAGCGCGGCCAGACCAACCTCGTCGATCTGGGCGGCAAGGCCCCGAACGTGACGCTCCGGACGGCTTCGGCGAACTTCGGTCCCGCCGTCGTCGCTTACATTCGCGGCGTTGGCCAGCGCGATACCTCGTTCGCGCTCGAACCGGGTGTCGGCATCTATGTCGACGACGTCTATCTGCCGACGATGCAGGGATCGATGCTGAGCCTCATCGACCTTGACCGCATCGAAATCCTGCGTGGTCCGCAGGGAACGCTCGCCGGGCAGAACTCGATCGGCGGCGCGATCAAGCTCTATTCCAAAAAGCCGGACGGTTCGAACGACGGCTACCTGTCGGCGACCTATGGCAGCTACAACCGCATGGAGCTGCGCGGCGCGGCGAATTTCACGGTGGTGCCGGACAAGCTTTTCGCCCGCCTTTCGGGCGTTGCCGTCAAGAAGGACGGTTACGTCACCCGCTATGACTATGCCTGTACCCATCCCGGCAGCACGCTGCCGAGCATGGTGGCCGCCGACAAGTGCAAGCTGGGCACCGAAGGCGGCAAGGAATACGTCGCCGGGCGGCTCGCGCTGCGCTGGCAGGCTTCCAGCCGGGTGACAGTGGACCTTGCGGCGGACGTGACGCGCGACAACAGCGAAGTCGGCCCCGCGACATTGCTCTACGTTGGCCGGCAAGCCGTCCCGGGCGCGACGCTGACCGGCGTGGCAACGCCGCCATCCTCGGCCTATGTGCTCAATGGCAACGTCTTCGGCACCGCATCGGGTTCGCCCTACATCTCGTATTCGCCCTACGGGAACTACGCGCAGGATACGTTCACCAAGAGCCCCTTTGTCAGCTACGAGAACTACACCGAGGTCACCCCGCGCGATGGTTCGGGCACGTGGTCCGCGCCGCTCAAGGGCTTGATCAACAGCTGGGGCGTTTCGGGCACGATCACGGCGGAACTGACCGACAACCTCAACCTCACCTCGATCACCGCCTATCGCAAGTTCGACGGCAACTATTCGTCGGGTGACAGTTCGCCGTTCAACACCGGGCTGCAAGCGAACCGTGTCTATAACCACCAGTTCAGCCAGGAACTGCGCCTGTCCGCCAAGATTGGCGACATGGTCAACCTGACCGTCGGCGGGTTCTATCTGGACAGGACGAGCCGCAACCGGTCGCGCGTCACGCTGCCGACGCTGAACTTCATCGAGGACAACCGGATTCCGGCCAAGACCAAGGCCGTGTTCGCCAACGCCGAAGTTTCGCCGCTGGCGCGGCTGACCATCCTGGGCGGCATCCGCTACACAGACCAGAGCAAGACCTTCATTTATGGCCGCGAAGGCATTCCCGGCTCGTCCACCGGCGGTGCCGTTCCGGCTTCGCTGGCGCCGCTCAACGGCCTGTCGCGCGAGTTCTCGGGCAGCCGGGTCGATTACCGGCTTGGCGCGCAGTACCACCTGACCGACGCGATCATGGGCTATGCCCAGTTCTCGACCGGCTTCAAGGGCGGCGGCATCAATCCCCGGCCGTTTTTCCCGGCCCAGGCCCTGCCGCACAATCCGGAAACGCTAAAGGCCTATGAAATCGGCCTGAAGAGCGAGTTCCTCGATCATCGCGTGCGCCTCAACGCATCGGCGTTCATCAACAAGTACAACGACATCCTGGTGACGGTTTCGAACTGTCCGGTGGCGGTGGGCGTCCCGGCCGCGCCCTGCGCGCTGCCGCTCAACGCCGGCAAGGCGACGATCAAGGGCTTCGAGGCCGAGCTGGCGGTGCGACCGGTGCAGGGCCTCTCGATCGACGCGTCGCTCGCCTATCTCCACTTCAAATACGATTCAATCAGCGCGATCGCGGCCAGCGCCGGCATCGGGCTGGAGGACAAGGGCGTCTATATCTCGCCCTGGCAGTGGAGCCTGGGTGCGCAGTACGAGTTCGATCTGGGCAAGGCCGGCACGATCATTCCGCGCATCGACGTCAACCACGAGGACGCGTTCGAGCGCAATGCCAACAACGTCGATGCCGCGACCGGCGGCAAGGACATCTTCGGCGTGATCCCCAGCCGCACGCTGGTCAACGCCCGCGTGGCCTATGCGACGGCGGAGAAGGATTGGGAGCTGGCGGTAGAAGTCCGCAACCTGACCAACAAGCTCTACTATTCCGACATTTTCGACAATCGCGGATCGACCAATTCGATCCAGGGCGTTCCGGGTGAACCGCGCACCTGGGCCGTCACGCTCAAGCGCCGTTTCTAGGAACGACTGATCCGGCGAAGGACGGCCTGCGGGTCGTCCTTCGCCGGACTTTCGGCCCGGTCGGAGACCGGCGACCCGCACTATCGCAGGAAAGGAATCACCGTGTCGTCTCGACCCGTTGCCAACCCCGCCGTTTCGGCATCCGATGTTCCCGCCGGAACCCCCATCGTCGCCGGCCTGCCGATGCCGGAGTTCAGGCGGATTGGCGTCGAACCGATCTCGGGCGCCTGTGGCTGCGAGATCACCGGGGTGGACCTGCGCCAGCCGCTTGACGCGGAAACGCTGGCCGAGGTGATGAAGGCGTTCGAGCAGTTTCTGGTGATCGTGTTCCGCGATCAGGATCTGACGCCGGAACAGCACAAGGCCTTCTCGCGCTATTTCGGCGAGTTGACCGAACTGCCGCAGGCGCCAACCTATGCCGGCCATCGCGACATGCAGGAAGTCCGCCGCGAAGCGCACGAGCCGGAAAACGTGGTGCCCTCGTTCGAGCATTTCCACACCGACAGCCCGTTCCTGCCCACGCCGCCCAAGTGCATCGTGATGCGCGCGCTGGAAGTGCCGCAGTGGGGCGGGGATACGGCCTTTTCCAACGCCTACCTTGTCTATGAACACTTGTCCGACGGGATGAAGACGCTGCTCGATGGGCTTCAGGTGGTCTATTCGGGCAAGGATATCTGGGCGAAGAACGAAAAGCTCGACCCCGACAAGCGGTTGCGCCTGCGCGAAAGCCACGATTTCACCGAGGACCAGCTCGAAAGCATCCACCCGGCGGTGCGCGTTCATCCCGAAACCGGACGCAAGGCGCTGTTCGCCACGAGTGCCTATTTCAAGCGCTTCGTCGGCTGGAGCGAGGACGAAAGCCGCGCCTTGCTGGCCTATCTCCAGAGCCTGGCGCAGCATCTGCACTACCATTGCCGCATCAAGTGGCAGAAGGACACGCTGATCGTGTGGGACAACCGCTTCACGCTGCATCGCGGGGTCCACGATTTCAAGTACGAGCGGCGGCATCTGATCCGTACCACCGTGGTGGGCGAACGGCCCGTCGGTCCGGCCGCGCGCCAGGCCGGCAACTGAACCGCGGCGGACACGGAGAACCGGCATGAAGGTGAGCGCCGCGATCGCGGAAATCCTCAGGCGCGAGGGCGTCGACGTCATTTTCGGCTATCCGCGCAACGCGGTGCTGGAAACGGCGGCGGCCATCGGCATCCGCCCGGTGATCGTCCGGCAGGAACGCACCGGCGTTCACATGGCCGATGCGCTGTCCCGGCTGACGCGCGGGCGCCGCATGGGCGTGTTCGCGATGCAGCACGGGCCGGGCACCGAGAACGCCTATGGCGGCGTGGCGCAAGCCTATTCGGAAAGCGTGCCGGTGCTGGTGCTTCCGCAGGGCTATGCCCGGCGCATCGCCAACGTGCCGGACAACTTCAACGCCTCGATCTCGATGCGCGACGTGACCAAGACGGCGGAACCGATCCTGCGTGCCGAGGACACGCCGGCGGTGCTGCGCCGCGCCTTCTCGGCCTTGCGCAACGGCCGGCTGCGCCCGGCCCTTGTCGAAATGCCGTGGGACGTGCTGGCGGAGGAGATCCCGGGGGAACTGGACTACCTCCCGGTCATCAGCACCCGTTTCGGCCCCGATCCCGCGGCGGTCGAGGCGGTGGCGGACCGGCTGGTCGCCGCGCGGCGGCTGGTGATCCATGCCGGGCAGGGCGTGCACTGGGCCGAGGCTTATGCCGAGCTGCGCGAACTGGCGGAGCTGCTCGGCGCGCCCGTGTCCACCAGTCTGGAAGGCAAGAGCGCGTTCGACGAAACGCATCCGCTGGCGCTGGGATCGGGCGGCGCGGCCATTCCCGGCCAGCTACGCCATTTCCTTGATCGCGCGGACCTGATCCTCGGCATCGGGTGCAGCCTGTCGGAAACCGCGTTCGGCGTGGCGATGCCCGATCATGTACCGATCATTCACGCCACGCTCGACCCTGCCGACATCAACAAGAGCGTGCGCTGCGAAGCGGCGCTGGTGGGCGACGCGCAGCTGACGCTGGCCATGCTGGTCGCGGCCTGCCGCACCCGGCTGGACGCGCCGCGCGATCCCTCGGCGACCATTGCCGAAATCCGCGACGTGGAAACCCGCTGGCTGGCGGAATGGCTGCCCCTGCTCGAAAGCGACGACACGCCGCTGAGCCCCTATCGCGTGCTGTGGGAACTGCAGCGCACGGTGGACGTGGCCAACACGATCATCACCCATGACGCCGGTTCGCCGCGTGACCAGCTGACGCCGTTCTGGAAATCGAAGACGCCGCTGTCCTACCTCGGCTGGGGCAAGTCGACGCAGCTCGGCTATGGGCTTGGCCTGGCGATGGGCGCGAAGCTCGCCTGCCCGGACAAGCTGTGCATCAACGTCTGGGGCGATGCCGCCATCGGCTTTACCGGCATGGATTTCGAAACGGCGGCACGCGAACGGCTGCCGATCCTGTCGATCCTGCTCAACAACAGCGCCATGGCCATCGAACTGCCGGTCATGCCGATCGCCACCGAGCGCTACCGCAGCACCGACATCTCGGGTGATTATGCCGCCTTCGCCCGCGCGCTGGGCGGCTATGGCGAGCGGGTGACCACGCCCGACCAGATCGCGCCGGCGATCCGGCGCGGCATTGCCGCGATCGAGGCCGGCCAGCCCGCGCTGATCGAGTTCATCACGCATACCGAAACGAGAGCCTCGCGCCTGTGACCGCGGTGGTGCCGCGTCGCAGCCTGTCGGCGGGGGAACGCGAGGCGTTCGCCGCCGGCGACGAGGCGGCGCTGGCGGAACTGCGGGCCGATCTGCGCGCAGCGTTTACGCAGGGCGCGCGGGCGATTGTGATCGAAACCGGCAATCCCTTGGTTCTGGGCGAGGAGGTCTTCGCCGCCTGCCTGCTGATGATGGGGCGCTGGCTTGGCACGCCATCGATCCAGTCGCCGCAAGGGGAACTGGTCGCGCGGGTGGAACGGCGGCCGGGCGATGCGCAGGCGCGCGGCACGCATTCCGATCTCGAACTGGCGCCGCACACCGATCTGCACGATATTCTGGCGCTGGGCACGGTGCGCGAGGCGGTGCGGGGCGGGGATTCGTTCCTGGTCCGCGCGGTGGACCTGCACGACGCGGTCCGGCGGCGGATGCCGCATCACCTGCCGGCGCTGCGCCAAGGGTACTTCTTCGGCACCAACCCGGTGCTCCGCTCACGCGCGCCCGTCAGCGCCAGCGAGGTTCCGGTTTTCGCGGGCGATGGCGACGGGGTGCAGTGCTGCTTCAACCCCTATTTCCTGCAAGCCGCCGCGCAATCGCGCGGGGAAGCGTTGCCGCCCGATCTTGCCGCTGCCGTCACCGATCTGCGCGCGCTGGCGCTGGAGCTTGCCGGGACCGCGCAATTCCGCCTCTCGCCCGGTGACGTGGTGCTGTGGCACAACTGGTCGTGGCTGCACGGCCGCACCGCGTTCGAGGACGATCCAGAGCAGCGCAGACTGTTGCTGCGCCTGTGGCTGCGCTCGGACTTGTGCCCGCCGGCGGACATCCGCTTTGCCGAGCGGTCGGTGACCATCGACGACGATCACGAACGCACGCGGCGTGAAGGGATGAGGGTAGAATGAGCGCGATCAAGGAATCCGGCAAGGAACCCGGCGAAGAGAACGCGACATGGCCATGGTCGGCCACCTGGCCGTTGTTCATCCTGACGCTCATTTCCGTGTTCAACTATCTCGATCGCGCGCTGCTGGGGCTGGTGCTGCCGATGATCAAGCGCGAGTTCGGCGTGTCCGACACCGCGCTGGGCCTCGCCACCGGCCTCGCGTTCATTTTCCTCTATTCGCTGCTGGGCCTGCCGATCGCGTGGCTGGCGGACCGGTTCAACCGGCGGAACATCATCGCCATCGGACTGGGCTTCTGGAGCCTGATGACGGTGCTGACCGGCTTCGTCACCAGCATCTGGCAACTGGCTATCGCGCGCTTCCTGATGGGGGCGGGCGAAGCCTGCGGGCTGCCGCCGTCGAACTCGATCATCGCCGACCTGTTCCACCCGCGCCGGCGGCCGCTGGCGCTGGCGATCTTCGGCACGGCCAACTCGATCGCCTTCATCGTGTTCTTCCCGATCGCCGGCTGGATCGCGCAGAACCATGGCTGGCGCGCGATGTTCGTGGCGATGGGCGTGCCTGGCATGATCGTCGCGCTGCTGCTTCTGCTGACCGTTCGCGAGCCTGCGCGCAAGACGCCGCCGCGCGAACGCGAACGGCTGTCCGCCACGCAGATATTTGCCGACATCCGGGCGCTGTTCGCCGACAAGTGCTACGCCTGGATCTTCGCGGGCGTCACCCTGATGGGGGCTAACGTGTGGGCGGCGGGGGCGTGGACGCCGACGTTCTTTTCGCGCGTGCATCACATGGGGCTGGCCGAGATCGCCGGGACGATCGGGCCGACGCGCGGTTTCATCGGCGCAGCAGGCGTGTTGTGCGGCGGGCTGCTGATCGACCGGTTGCCTGCCAGCCGCATTCGCTGGCGGCTGGCCGTGCCCGCGCTGGCCTGCCTGCTGGCCGGCCCGGCGGAAGCGGTGTTTCTGCTGGGTTCCGACCGCGCCGTCTGGTTTACCGCCTTCGCGCTGACCAGCTTCGTCACCCTGATCCACCAGGGGCCGGTCTATGCCGCCACGGTCAACATCGTGCCCGAGCGCCAGCGCGCGCTTGCCATTGCCTTGCTGCTGTTCGGCGCCAGCTTCATCGGCAACGTCGTGGGGCCAAGCGCCGTCGGCTTCGTCACCGATCTGCTGACGCCGCGTTACGGCGACATGGCCATCCGGCATTCGATGCTGATCATCGCGGTTACGCCCGTCCTCACGGCCGCCTGCCTGATGCGCGCGGCCCAGCTGTATGGCGAGCGGGCGCACGGATAGCCCGCTGCGGTTTTCCGCCCACCGACATTGCCGGATGGCTCGCGAGGCGACATGATCGCCGCGAAGGAGGCTCCGGCCATGTCCGCGTTCCCACCCGCGACCACGCCCGCCACGTTCTATTTCGATCTGGTATCGCCGTTCGCGTACCTGATGTGGAAGCAGTTGCGGCGGAACGCCACGCTGGCGTTGCGGCCCGAACCGGTTCTGCTGGGCGGCCTGCTTCAGCACTGGAGGCAACTGGGGCCGGCCGAAGTGCCGCCCAAGCGCATCCAGATCTACCGCATGTGCCAGTGGCTTGCCGATCGCCACGGCATTCCGTTCCGCTTCCCCGATGTCCACCCGTTCCGCTCGATCGAGGCGCTGCGCCTGCTGGTCGCGCTCGATGCGCGGGTGGATGCGGTGGACGCCCTGTTCGATGCGGTGTTCCGCGATGGCCTGGATCTTGGCGACCCGGCCAATCTGGAAGCGTTCGGCCGGGCGCTGGGGCTGGACCACGTGGCGGCGGTACTGGCCGCGCCCACGGTGAAGGACCGGCTGCGCGCCAATACCGACGCGGCGATCGCGCGGGGCGTTTTCGGCGTGCCGACGGTGGAAGTGGGCGCGGAACTCTTCTGGGGGTTCGACACGATCGGGATGATCGACGATTATCTCGCCAATCCCGGCCTGTTCCGGGCGCCGGCGATGGCCCGGCTGGAAGGGCTGGGCTACGGCGTGCCGCGCCGGACGACCGGATAGGGCCTGTCAGGCCGCTCGGTTGCGCTTTTCCGCGTCCTCGTCTTTCGCTTCGACCGACCCGCCATCGCTTCCACCCTGCTGCGCGGCAGGACGGGTTCCCTCTCCGATGCCGTCGGGATCGATCGCCTGGGATATGAGGAAGCCCTGGATCTCGGTGCATCCCTTGTCGCGCAGCGCCTGAAGCTGTGCGTCGGTCTCGACGCCTTCCGCCGTGGTGTCCATGCCCAGGCTGCCCGCCAGCCCGGTGATGGCCTGGATAATGGCGCGCGATTCGGCGTTGTGATCGAGCGATTCCACGAAGCACCGGTCGATTTTGATCTTGTCGAAGGGAAAGCTGCGCAGATAGTTGAGCGAGGAATAGCCCGTTCCGAAATCGTCGAGCGCGATGCGCACTCCGATCTCGCGCAGCTTGTAAAGCGTCGACACGTTGGCTTCGCTGTCCTGCATCAGCACGGTTTCGGTGATTTCAAGCTCCAGCCGGCCGGCGTCGATCCCCGCGCTGGCCAGTGCGTTGACCACGGTGGGGATCAGGTTCGCGCTGCGCATCTGCGCGGGCGAAAGATTGACCGAGATGCGCAGGTCCGCCGGCCACAGCGCGAGTTGCGCGGTCGCCTGCCGAATCACCCATTCGCCCACCTGCACGATCAGCCCGGTTTCCTCGGCCAGCGGGATGAAGGCGTTGGGCATGATCAGCCCGCGCGTGGGATGCTGCCAGCGGATCAGCGCTTCGTAGCCCACCACATCGCCCGACGAGATGTTGACGAGCGGCTGGTAGTGCAGCGTGAACTCGTTGCGCACCAGCGCCGCGCGCAGGTCCATTTCCAGATCGCGCCGTTCGCGCGCCGCTTCGTCCATGCCGATCTGGAAATGGGCAAAGCGGTTCCGCCCGTTGGTCTTCGCGCTGTACAGCGCCAGATCGGCGCGCTTCATCACTTCGGTGGGGTCGCTGTCCGCGATGGTGGCGAAGGCAATGCCGATGCTGGTCGACGTCATCACCTGCATCCCGTCGAGGATGAACGGCTGGTCGACCGCATCGATGATCCGTGCGGCACACGCTTCCACCTCTTCGGGCGATTTCACCCGCTCGATCAGAACCGCGAATTCGTCGCCTCCAAGGCGGGCCACCATGGCCTTTTCCTGCACGCAGGCCTCGATGCGGCGTGCGACTTCGCAGAGCAGGCGATCGCCGATGGGATGCCCCAGCGTGTCATTGACCGATTTGAACTGATCGAGATCAAGGCACAGGACGGCCGTCAATTCCTCTTCGTGCAGGCGCTTGACCGCGCGGCCCAACGTCTCGTTGAACAGGAAGCGGTTGGCGAGGTCAGTCAGGCCGCAATAGTGCGCCATGTAGCTGACCCGTGCTTCCGCCCGCATTTCCGCCGTCACGTCGGAGGCGACGCCCTGCATGCGGCCGCCGGCGCGTGGCTGGGCGGAAAGCCGCCACCAGCACGTTTCGCCGCCCACGGTGATCTGCACGGTAAGGTCGCGGAAAGCCTGCCGTTTCCGGAGCATCTCGGCGAGACGCTCGTACTCGTGGCCTGCTTCGAACAGCGACAGCAGCGCATGCCCCTCAAGCGCTTCCCGGTCGCGTCCGCTTGCTTCGACGAAACGATCGGTGGGGGCCACGATCAGCCCCTCCCGGTCGATCGACCACAGCCAATCCGCGCTTTGCGCCTCGTAATCCTTGAGCAGGAGTTGCACGGTCTCCGCGCTTTCCCGGAGCGCCTGCTCGCGCGCGACTTTTTCAGCGAAGACCTTTTCGTTGCCCTTGATCGAGCGGGAGAGGACGGCGGCGTAGCACAGGATCAGCAGCGTGCCCGTTGTCGCCAGGGGATTGCCGGACAGCAGCCATCCGGCGATCGAGCCGATCGTCAGCGGGATCATATAGGAAAAGGCGGCGCGCGGAAGCGGGCCATAGCTGATGACAGCGGCGCCCATCATGCCGCCGGTGAGCATGGCCAGCAGCGTGAACACGCCAGGCGTGGCGTCGAGGCCGCCGATCGCCATGGAAATGCCCCAGGCAATGCCGTTAAGAGTGGCAAGAAGCTCTATGAAGCGGCCGTCCCTTGACGGAGACAGGTCCTCGTAATCGTTCTTGGCCAGACGGCGCGCGTGCAGAATGCGGACGAGGCCTTGCCCAAGGACCAGCAAGGTCCAGAACGCGATGGCCGCGTGCGACACGGAAGACCACAGGACGGTCGCGACGATGATTGCGTTGATGATACCGCCGATGACGGCCGTCCGCGCCAGCTTCAGGCTGGCTTCGACCTGCGCCTTGCGTAGAGCCTGTCCGTCCGTCGTATCCACCAAGCTCATCTGCGGTCCATCACCTGCGGCAGGGCAGCGCTTCTCGCGGCGTGGCGAATCTTCACCGTGCCTGGCGCTGCTTCGGAGGGGAAGGTTTATTGGTCACAATCGTTAAGTTCGGTTGAATTTGCAGACGCGGATTCCACCGATCCGGAGCATGTTCGGATGCCTGCGTCCGGCCCTGAAGGTATGCCATTGACTGGCCGTATCGATACTTCGCCTTAACGCCCTTTCGTCTAGGGCGGTGTTCCGTTCGCGTGAAACAGGGAGCAGCCGGTGCGCGTGCCTGCAAGGGTTAAACTGCTGACGATGCTGGCCCTGCCGGTGCTGGCGCTGCCCTTGCTGTCCGGTGCGGGGGCGGGAGCCGGGCAAAGCCTGCGCTATGCCGACGTTTCCATGCCGGAGACGCTGGCCGGCGCGCAGGATGCGCCTCCACCGCCGTCGGCGGCAACGCTGCCACCCGACCAGGCCGACCGCGCCTATCCATTCTATATGCCGATGGATGGCTTGCGCCGCCCCGCCGTCCGGCTGCTGGTGAAATGCGATGCCTCGCGCGCCGCCGGCCGTGAAGTCTATGCCGGACGGAGCGTTGACGATTTCGGCGGGCGCATCGAAGGGGGCTACGAACTCGTTTACGAAGCGCTAGATGGCGCTGGGCAACCGTGCGTCTATCCGTTCGCGCCGCTGGTGCCGCAGGTCGCGGGCGATCTGCGCGGAACTCAATATATCCTGCGCTCGTCGATCCCTGGTCGCCGTGTCACCTTCCGGTCGGGGAACGAGTGGGCGTCCGTCGGCCTGCACCTCTACGACATTGGCCAGCAGCGGCTGCATTTCGAAATGCGCGATGTCGAACTGGACTTCCCCGGCGCGATCCAGCCGATCGGCGCGGTCTATCTCGAAGCCTTCGACGGGCATCGGCCGGGCCTGTTCACCGCTGTTATCCGGCGCTCGAAGATCTACGGCGGCAAAAACGCGATCTTCGTCCCCAGCGGCCAGACCATGCTCTATGTCGAGGACAGCGAGATTGCCGGCAACGTCGGCACCAACAGCGATCAGGAACACAGTACCTATATCAACGGTACGCTGGTTTCGCATTTCGTCCGTTCGAGCTGGCAGGGCCAGCGCGCGTGGCAGAACCTCGCCAGCGGCCACCAGATCAAGGACAAGGCCTATCTGCGCATCTACGAGAACGTAACGGTATCGAACCGACCCGTCGGTTCCACGCCGTCGGCCATGCCGCTGCTGGATGTCAGCGCCTTTGGCTTCACGTGGTCGAACGGGCTGCGGCTGAACCGGATCGCGCCGGCGCAGGCGCCGCGCGAAGGACTCGTCGATCTGCGTACCGAACTGCGGTATGGCGCGCCGGAGAATTACCCGTGGAGCCTGCTGGCCGATCCCGCATGGCGGATGCCGGCTACGAAAGCGGCTGTCGTCGGACAGGCGCTGGACAAGGTCTATCTGTCGATTTTTCTCAACACCACGGTCCAGAGCTTCCGGACGGAGCCTTATGCGATCGCGCTGCGCCCGCAAGGAACGCATCTCGCGCCCGATGGCGTGGCGATGGAAGGCAACAGCCAGACGACGCTGGCGCAGCAGCGCATGGTCTCCATGGCGTTCAACACCAGGGGAACGCTGGCGCAGGTCTATGCGCCGCAGGGCTGGACGTTGGTCGATCCGGCACTACCGCCCCAAGCGCGATGGGTCACGGACCGCGACGCGTTCATCCGTCACGCACTGGGACTGATCGGGCGCTGACGGCGGGTATCCGGGCCGCCCGTCGGGGTCAGGCCGGTCCGCGATAGCCGGCGAGACGGAGCGCGCCATCGAGGGAATCGCCGAGCGGATCGCTCAGGCGTTCGACGGTGCGGGAACGCAGCCAGGGCTTCATGCGGGGGGCGAGTCCGCCCACCAGCGTGCAGCGCGTGGCACCTCGCTCGAAGATCGTCTCGATGAAGCGCTCGATATGCGCGGCCGCGTCTTCCACGATCGAGCGGGCGATGGCGTCGTCCGCTTCGGCATAGTCCATCACCAGCGGGGCGAAGGCGCCATAGTCGCGTGGCGTGGCCTGATCCATCCACGCGATCGCCTGCGCGGTATCGTGGTTGAAGCGCTCGGTCACGGCGGCGCTCAGCGGCGTGCGGCGGGTGCGCCCGTCGAGCGCGCGCAGGGCATGGCGCATGGCGGAGAGGCCCAGCGCCGCGCCGCTGCCTTCGTCGGAAATGGGAAAGCCGTAGCCGCCGATGGTGAAATCCTCGCCGTGAACGCGCAACTGGGCGGCGCTGCCGGTGCCGATGATCAGGATCGCGCCGTCTTCGCCGCCGTGCGCGCCAAGGTTGGCGATCTGCGCGTCGGTGGCATAGGCGACCGAGGCGAAGCCGAAATCCAGCGCGCCAAGCGCTTCGCGCACGCCGGGGCGCGTGATGCCGGCAATGCCCATGCCGGCGCGGATCTGCGCGCGCTGCGATGCGGACAGGCCGGCCTGCGCCACCGCCTGGTCGGCAGTATCCTTCAAGGTTTCATAGAGCGCGTCGATGCCGATGCGCGCGTTGGCGGTGCCCGAACGGCCTTCGCCGATGGTGGCGCCGGCCGCGTCGATCAGGCGCGCGCGGCAATTGCTGCCGCCGGCGTCGATGCCGAGGAAATAGGTCATGGCCGGTGTTCTCCAGGGGTTGCCGTTGCGGTCCAATCGCGGCCGCGCGCGGTGTGGCCGATGCCGGGGTTCAACTGGTTGCGCGGATCGATGCTGCGGTAGAAGTGTTCCAGCTCCTGCCGCGCGACGTAGAGATGGCCGACGTTGTGTTCGGCCGGGTACTGCGCCCCTCGCGCGTCGAGCAGCGCCCATAGTGCGTGTTCGAAGGCCAGCGGATCGGTGCCCTTGCGCACGATGTAGTCCTGATGGAACACCTGGCAGAAGAAGTGCCCGTAATAGAGCGCGTGAATGGTCTTGTCGGCGAGGTCCTTCGGCAGTTGTTCGCGCCATTCGCGGGTGTTGCGGGGCAGCGCGACATCGAGCGCGACGATATCCTCCACCTCCCGCCGATGCACCGCGCGATAGCGGACGGCCGCGCCCGCGGCGACGAAGCGGTGCAGGAAAGCCTTGGCGGCTTCCGCCGGCGTGCATTCGAAATGATCGCCGTCCCCGCCACCGGGGAACAGGCGGGCAAGCAGCCCGCGCGTGGCCTCCACCTGATCGCGCGAGACCTTGAGGATCAGGTGGTGCGCGAAGCGATCGCGGAAGGCGCGCATCCGTGCGGGCAGGGGATCGGGCACGAACCGGCTGGCCCACTGCATCACCCGGTCGCTCAGGCCGTTGCCGAACAGCGCATCGAACCGGCCCTTGGCGGCAAAGAGCGCGGGCAGCCGGTCCGTGCCGAGCCGCTCGATCGCGAAGAACATGTCGCGCCCATAGCGGTCGGCCACGTCGAACGCGGTGCGGTGCATATATTCCCCGGCGATAGGCGGCTGCGCGAAATCGCGCAGCATCGTCCGGCGCAGTTCGGTGAGCGGTTCGGGCGAAGCCGCGCCGATGTAGAAGGTGGCGGTATCGTCCTCGCGCGCGAACGTGTCGAGCCGGACGGCGAAGACGATTAGCTTGCCCGCGCTGCCGGCGCTTTCGAACAGGCAGCGCGGATCGGCGTTGAAGCGCGCCGGGCTGGCGCTGTCGACATCGCGTACATGCTCCGCATAGCGATGGTCGTGCGCCCGGCGGTCGAGGGCGGGATCGATGTCGGCTTCGGCGAAGGCGCCCGCATCCAGCCGGGCGAGCATCGTTTCGGGATCGTCTCCCAGCGCTATGCCGAGGTGGTTTACCAGCGCCAGCGTGCCGTCGGGCCGGACCTGCGCGTACAGCGCCAGCTCGGTATAGGCCGGCCCGCGCCGCACGAGCGACCCGCCCGAGTTGTTGCAGACGCCGCCCACGACCGAAGCGCCGAGGCAGGAGGAGCCGATCACCGAATGCGGTTCGCGCCCGTGGGGGCGCAGGGCCTGCTCCAGGCGGTGCAGCGTGGTGCCCGGCAGACACAGCACTTGCGCGCCATCGCGGATGACATGCAGCGCGGAAAGGCGGGTGGTGCTGATGATGACGAGGCCGCCGGGATAGTCCGCGCCATCGGGCGTGGAGCCGCCGGTCAGCCCGGTGTTCGAAGCCTGCATGATGATCGAGACGTCAGCCGCGACGCAGGCCTGCGCCACCTTCCACAGCTCGACCAGGCTGCCCGGCCGCACCACGGCAAGCGCCGGCCCGTTGCCGGTGCGATAGCCCTGGCGGTAGCGCGCGGTCGCGCGGGCCGACGTCAGCACATGGCGCCGCCCCACCGCATCGCGCAGCCGCTCCAGCAATTCCGTATCGCGTTTTCCGGTCATGGCGCCGTGATCTGGCCCTATTGTGTCTGGACTTCGTCGTCGGTCATCAGGTCGTCGCCGTCCAGCCAGCGAAGAATCTCGCGCGCGGCGGGATGGTCGATCGACGCATAGCGCGCCCGCAGGCGCTCGCCGCGCGATCCCAGCCGTTCATGGCCAACGTCCTGAAACGCCGGAAGATCCTGCTGGAGCATCTGCGCGAACTGCGCACCCAGCACCTGCCGCGCGGCCTCGCCAAACGCAGCGCCATAGGCATAGGCTTCGCCCTGCCGGTAAACCGCGGCCAGCGTCAGGGCGGGAATGCAGCCGAGATGCGCCTGGATCGCGGGATTGATCGCGTGGCCCGAAACGTGCGGGGCGATAGCGGCGGAGCGGCCGGTGAACGCGCGCAGATGGAGAAAGCGTGACATGCGCGCCCCGTCGTTGACCGGATAGTTGTCCCACAAGCAGACCGGCCGCCCCAGTTGACGCGCCACGCGTTTCACATGAGCGTGATCGACCGCCCGCGAGCAGACCTCCTCGCCGGTCCAGTAAACGCGGACCGCCGGATCGAGCCGCCGTCCCAGTTCAGCGAGATAGCCGGCCGGCCGGTCGCCGAACACCAGATCGAGCACCGGGTCGTCCGAATAGTAGGTGGGGCAGGTATAGACCCGCGTCGCCCGCGTCAGGCCCGCGCAGAAGTTGACCACCTCCGCCTGCCGCGCGGCAAGGTCCGGCATGTCGCCGCGCAGGTCGTCGAACAGAATGGCAAGGTCGTCGATGCCGATGGCGTCGAGATCCGCCACCCGCCGGGCGAGCGCGGCGCGGGCCTCGTCGTCGAACGGGTGCGTGGAGCCGATCGGCGTCAGCGCGATGCCGAACCGCATGCCCGCCGCCCGCACTCGGGTCGAGAGGCGACCGAGCATTGCGGTCTGTTCGGGATCGTGGCGCTCGCGCCAGGCGCGGCGCAATGCGCGGTCGGCCTTGGGGCCGTAATGGTAGAAGCCATAGCCCGCCGCCGCGAGCGTCTGCACGACATGGCCACGCTCCGCCTCGGTCCAGATGCGCCCGAAGCGGCCTTCGATCAGGCCCAGTTCGGGCATCATGCGCGGTGATCCGCGCGCGCGCCGGCGATCCAGGTGGCGGTGACAGCGCGCGTTTCGTCCAGATGGACGAGATCGGCGCGCAAGCCGGGCGCGATGGAGCCGGTTTCGTGGTCGAGCCGCAGGAATCGCGCGGGATTGCCGCTCGCCATGCACGATGCGGTCACGATGTCGCAGCCGAGCAGGTCCATCGCGTTGCACAGCGCCTGCACCATGGTCAGCGCCGATCCCGCGAGCGTGCCGTCCGGCCCCCGGCAGGTGCCGTCGACCACCGCGATGTCCTGGCCCATCAGCGTGAACCGGTCTTGCGTGCCGCCGACCGGGGGCATCGCGTCGGTCACCAGCATCGCCCCTTCGATCCCCCGCGCGCGCAGCGCCACGCGCAATGCGGCGGGATGGACATGGAGCCCGTCCACAATCAGCCCGAAATGGCTGGCGTGATCTTCCAGCGCCGCGCCGACCATGCCCGGTTCGCGGCTGAGCAACGGCGTCATGGCGTTGAACAGATGGGTAAAGCCCGCCAGTCCTTCCTCCAGCGCGGCGCGGGTCTGGTCGTAGTCCGCAAGGCTGTGCCCCGCGCAGACCAGCACGCCCGCATCGCTCAGCGCCCGCACGGTTCCCGCCGGCGCGAGTTCGGGCGCCAGCGTCACCACGCGCCGTCCCAGGGTGGGCTGCGCCAGCCGCGCGATGACGTCCGCATCGACCGCTGTGAAGCGCGCCTTGTCGTGGATGCCCTTCTTCGCGGGGTTGAGATGCGGGCCTTCGATGTGAATGCCGAGGACTCCCGGCTCCCGGTCGGCCAGCGCCGCTTCGCCCGCCGCGATGGCCGTTCCGACCACGCCGGGATAGTCGCTGATCAGCGTCGGCAGCAGCCCGGTCGTGCCGAAGCGCCGATGGGCGGCGGCGATGGCGCGGATGCCCTCGACGGAAGGGTGATCGTTGAACAGCACGTCGCCGCCGCCGTTCACCTGCACGTCGATGAAGCCCGGCAGCAGCCAGCCGCCGCCAAGGTCATGGCGGGCGCAGCCGGCCGGCAGGGCATCCGCTGGAGCAAGGCCGGCAATGCGGTCGCCATCGAGCAGCAGCGCCTGCCCTTCCGCAACCGCGTCGGCCAGAACGATGTTCGCGCCGGTAAGAGCCGTCAGCGTCATAGCGTGCGCGTTACCTTGTTGAGATGCGGAGGGCTATCGGGATTGCACCCCCGCGCCAGCGAAAGCGCGTTGGCGAGGCCATAGAAGCTCTGAATCTGCGCGATGGCGCCAAGCACGGGATGGACCTGCGTGTCCATCGGCAGGACGAGGCTCGCGGGCGCCACGTCTTCGGGCAAGCCGGCGGCGATCACGTTAGCGCCCCGCGCCGCGAAATCCTCCAGCCGCGCGCGAAGGCCGGTCCGGGCAATATCGAGCGGGGCGAGGACCAGCACCGGATCGCCCGCGCCCACCAGCGTCATCGGGCCATGCGCCACTTCGGCGCTGCTGAAGGCCTCGGCATGAAGGTTCGATGTTTCCTTCAGCTTGAGCGCGGCTTCGCCAGCGACGGGCAGGCTGGGGCCACGGCCCAGCACGAGCATCTCGCTCGCATCCCTCAACGGCGCGACGGCGGCGGTCCAGTCGGCCGCGGCGGCCTGTTCGAGCACGCGTCCGGTCTGGGGCAGCGCTTCCAGCAGGGCCGCGTCCTGGCTCCACTCGGCGACAAGATGGGTGAGCGCGACGAGCGTGCAAAGGAAGCTCTTGGTCGCCGCCACGCTGGTTTCGGGGCCGGCGTGGACGGGAACGACTATCTCGGCGAGGTCGGCGAGGGGGAGGCGGCATCGTTGACCACGGCGATGACCACCGCACCCCGCGCGCGCGCATCCTGCGCGGCGGCGAGAAGATCGGGGCTGCGGCCCGATTGCGAGATGGCGATCAGCGGCACGTTGCGGAAATGGGCCGAAGTGGCATGATAGAGCGAGCCGGTTGACGGGGCGTGGCTGACCGTCGGGATGCCGGCTTTCGTTTCCAGCAGGAACTTGGCGAAGGCGGCGGCCTGATCGGAGCTGCCGCGCGCCAGCGTCGCCGCGAAAGGCGGGGCGAGCGCACGCAGGCGCTGGCCGGCATCACGGATCAGATTGGTATTAAGCTGGAGCTGCTGCTCACACAGCACCGGCGCGGACAGCGCTTCCGCCGCCATTCGTGTTGCGCTTCGAATGGGGTCTCGTTGGTAGGGGAGTCGATGTCATGCCATATGAGATACCACTCAAGCCAATTTACCTCAAGTGGCATTAAATTGGTTTTGTTATTTCCAAAAATGATGATACCGATCTGGCGAAGCCGCGATGCGGCGGCGGGAGGGTATCGTCCGCGTGGGGCTCAGGGAGGCGTGTGCATGCTCAGGATCGAGATAGCGGCCACCGATCACCAGGGCGCGGTCAATGAGGATATTGTGGGGCATTGCGGAGACGCCGCCTGGGTGATCGACGGCGCGACCGGAATTGGCGCCTCGCTGCTGGAAGAACCAAGTGACGCGGCATGGCTGGCGCAAACCGCGAGTCGGTTCCTTGCCGACGTCCTGCGCACGCATCCGGCGATGCCCACGGTCGATGTGCTGCGCACGGTCATGGCGCAGTGTGGCGAAGCCCTGCTGCGCCAGCGCGTGCGCGAACCGGAAGGGCATCACGAATTACCCTCCGCGGCGTTCGCCATGGTGCGGGCGGTGGATGGCATGGCGGAGATCACCACCCTGGCCGATTGCCGCGTGGTGGCGGCCGATGCGGATGGCGCGGTGCGGCTCTGGGGCAGCTCCGCGCTCGATGCGATCGAAGGCCGCACGCTGGCCGCGCTGCGCGGGGTTCTGGCGGAAGACCCCGCGATCACGCCGGATGCGCTCAAGGAGCGGCTGATGCCGGGCCTTGTCGCCAATCGCCGGCTGATGAACCGGGAAGGCGGATACTGGGTGCTCGGCACCGAACCGGCGGCGGCCGACCATGTCTGGCAGGCACGGATTCCGCTGCGTGCCGGCCAGCGCTTCGCCATCGCGAGCGACGGTTTTCTGCGCCTGACGGAGCTGTTCGGCGTGGCCGGCCCGGCCGATTTTCTGGCCATCCGCAGCGCCGACGAGTGGCGGCGCTGGATCGATGCGCTGCGGGCGCTGGAACGCGCGCCGGGCTCCTTGCGCCGCTTCGCGCGCGTCAAACCGCACGACGACGCGAGCCTTGTCGTCTGCCGCTGGGAGGAAACGGACTGATGCTGGTCATGGGATACATGAGCGGGACCTCGCTCGATGGCGTCGATGTCGCGCTGGTGGAAACCGATGGCGAACGGATTGATGGGTACGGGCCATGCCTGCTGGTTCCGTTCTCCGACGACGAGCGCGCCGTGGTGGTGCGGGCGACGCACGATGCGCTGGGGTGGGATGGGCATGGCAGCGTGCCGTCCTCGTTCGCGGAGGCGGGCGCGGTGATCGACGCGGGCTATCTGCGCGCGGGCCGTGCGGCGATCGAACAGGCCGGGCGGAGGCCCGACCTTGTGGGCTTTCATGGGCAGACGCTGCTGCACCGGCCGCGCCGCCAGCTTTCGGTGCAGGTCGGCGATCCGCAGGCGCTGGCCGATGCCCTGGAGGTGCCCGTGGTCGCGCAGATGCGGCAGGACGATCTGCGCGCAGGCGGCGAAGGCGCGCCGCTGGTGCCGGCCTACCACGCCGCGCTGGCGGCGCGGCTGCGTCTCTCGGGGCCGCTGGCGTTCCTGAACCTTGGTGGCGTGGCCAACGTAACCTGGATCGGCGGGGATGGGGAACTGGTCGCCTTCGATACCGGTCCCGCCAATGGTCTTATCGATCTGGTCGTGCAGCAGCGCGGCGCGGGCCGTTATGACGACGGGGGCAGGCTGGCCGCGGCGGGGCAGGTCGATGCGCGGATTCTGGCCGATCTGTTGGCGCACGAACACTTCCGGGGCACAGGCCCCCGTTCGCTGGACCGCTACGATTTTTCGCTGGATTGCCTGACGGATCTGGCGCTGGAAGATGCGGTAGCGACGTTGACGGCGTTCACGGTGGAATCCGTCGCTCTGGCCGGTCGCAGCCTGCCCGAGCCGCCCAAATCCTGGATTGTTTGCGGTGGCGGTTGCCACAATCCCGTGCTGATGCGGGGGTTGCGCGATCGGCTCGGCGATTGCCGGGCGGCTGGCGATCTGGGACTGCGCAGCGATTTCGTCGAGGCCGAGGCCATGGCGTTCCTGGCGGCGCGCAGCCTGCGCGGATTGCCGCTGACCTATCCCGGTACGACCGGCGTGAAAGCGCCGCAAACCGGTGGAACGTTGTGGCGTCCGCAGGCCGCACCCGCTGTTGTGGTATGATAAAAATAGTACCAGTTAAATACCGATACTTTACATTCTCGCACAGGTATGCATTTTGAAGGGCAATCCAGCCGAGCAAGCCGTCGAGTCTTCGGGTCGCACCGCCAGTACGACGACGGCGACTGGGTTCAGGGAAACAGGAAAATGAAGGGAAATCCCATGGTGAAATCCTATCGTCATGCCGTCGCCACGGCCGCTCTCGCCGTCGCGCTGGTGCAGGGACGGGCGTTGCGCACGCGCAGTCCGCCGATGCGCCATCGGATGCCGGCGCCGAAGCGCCAGCAGCGGAGATCGTCGTTACCGGCACGCGCATCGCCGTGCCCGGCCTCACCGCGAGCAGCCCCGTCGCTTCGACCAGCGAGGAGAAGATCAAGCTCCAGTCGGCGCTGACGATCGAGGATTTCTCGACCAAGCTGCCGCAGCTTTCGGGTGGCGTCCGCCAGGGTTCGCAGGGTAGCGACGCGTTCGGTGCGCAGGTTCTCGAACTGCGCAACTTCGGCCAGAGCCGTTCGCTGGTGCTGATCGACGGCACCCGTGCCGCGCCGTTCAGTTTCCGCAACTCGGTGGACGTGAACGCGATTCCGGCCTCGCTGATCAAGCGGGTGGACGTGCTGACCGGTGGCGCCGCCGCCGTCTATGGCGCGGATGCCGTGGCCGGCGTGGTCAACTTCATCCTCAACGACGATTTCGAAGGCCTTCGCGCCACCTCGCCGCGCGCCTCGCCACGCACGGCGGCGCGCAGTATGGGGCGCTCGCATGTTGGGCGCCGGGCTGGGCGATCGTGCCATCGTACGCGGCGGACATACCAGCGGCGGGTCACGCCAGCCAGGCAGCTGGGCGACCACGCCCAACCAGACGATCCCAGCATCGGCGGCATCTTCACCGAGTGGCCAGCGGGCGCAAGTTCGGCTTCACCGATGGCGGCGCGTTCACGACCACGCCTTCGGCCACCTCGAACATCTCGGGCAGCTATCCGCTGGTGTGTCTCCGTTGAAGCGCATCAACGTGGCCGCGCTGTTCAAGTACGAGATCACGCCGCAGGTCGAAATCTACGGCCGCGCAATGTACACCAACGCCCGCACCGAAGAGACCGGCACGCCGGGCGCAACGCCGGCCTCGGTCAACCGCGTGGTCTCGATCAACCAGAACAACCCGTTCCTGACCGACGCGATCCGCAACCAGCTGACGTTCGTGAACGGCGTGGGCAGGTGAACGTCTCGCGCTCGCTCGCCGAACTCGGCCTCATCACGTACCACACGGAACGTGACACGCTGCAGTTCCAGACCGGTCTGCGCGGCCCGCTGACGGCTTCGACCAAGTGGAACATCTATGCCCAGTACAGCCGC